>NZ_VMLM01000028.1:0-6643 GCF_013276695.1 Streptococcus sp. 4155 | reverse complement strand
CTCTTGGGAAAGGGGAACTAATGAGAATCACAACAGGCTCATTCGTAGATGGTTACCTAAGGGAACTAAGGAAACGACTCCCAAAGAAGTCGCATTCATCTAAAATTGGATTAATAACTATCCTAAAAAATGCTTGAACTACAAATCACCCAGAGAAGACTTCTTCATGGCTAACTTGAACTTGAAATTTGGCAAAAGAGAATCAAGATTACTCCTGATTCTCCATTTTTATGCAATATCAAATTTCAATTGGCCTGCTTTGACACCAATCTTAAGTGTGCTGCCTGCCACCAAATCTCCCTTAAGAAGAAGTTCTGCCAACTTGTCTTCCACTTCTGTTTGCAGGGTTCTGCGAAGTGGACGAGCTCCCATCTCTGGGTCATATCCTTGATTTGCCAACAATTTCAGTGCAGAAGCTTGTAATTTCAAGTCAATGCCTTTTTCAGCCAAACTTGCCACTAAAGGTTTGACCATAATCTTCACCACTTCCTGCATATGGTCACTAGACAGGCTATGGAAGACCACCTTTTCATCAATACGGTTGATAAACTCAGGTCTATAAGCCTTTTTCAGCTCTTCAAACATGCGTTTTTCCATATTTTCCTGGTCAAAACGAATATCCTTAGCTCCAAAACCGACGGTCTTGTCATCCCGAAGGGCTGTCGCACCAAGGTTTGACGTCATGATGATAATGGTATTTGAAAAGTCAACCTTGCGGCCCTTGCTATCGGTCAAGACACCATCATCCAAGACCTGCAAGAGCACATTAAAGATATCTGGGTGGGCCTTCTCTACCTCGTCAAAAAGGAGAACGGAATATGGTTTGTTGCGAACCTTCTCGGTCAACTCCCCACCTTCTTCATAACCCACATAACCCGGAGGAGCTCCATTGAGACGGCTGGCTGCAAATTTCTCCATATACTCACTCATATCAAAGCGGATAAGGGCTGATTCGTCATCAAAGAGAACTTCTGCCAAAGCCTTGGCCAATTCGGTCTTCCCGACACCTGTGGGTCCTAGGAACATAAAAGAACCAATCGGACGCTTGTGACTGCGAATCCCTGACTGATTGCGGCGAATAGCACGGCTAATACTTGAAACAGCTTGATCTTGACCGATGACACGTTTGTGCAGTTCAGCTTCCAGATTCAGGTATTTCTTGGCATCAGTCTGAGTCAGTTTTTGGACTGGAATGCCTGACAAACGACTCAAGGTGGTCAAAATATCAGCCTCTGTCACCAAGTCTTTATAGACAGGCACTTCCTCTTCTTTTGCGATTAGCTGGGCTGCCTGTTTCCACTTGCCATCCATCAAGGCCTTGTCAGCTGGACTCAAGCCTGAATCGTCTGCTTTTACATGCTTAGCCTTATTTTGCACTGTTGCTGCTGCTTCATCTAAGAGGTCGATAGCAGAGTCTGGCAAATGGCGACTAGTCAAGTAACGATGGGCCATCTTAACGGCTGTTTCGACCGCTTCATCTGTGATTTGCACACGGTGATGTTTCTCATAAGTCGCCTTCAAGCCTTGCAAAATGGCCATGCTGTCTGCCACACTTGGCTCTTCAATCGTCACTTTAGCGAATCGACGAGAAAGGGCCGCATCTTTTTCGATGTGTTTTTGGTATTCTTCCTGAGTGGTGGCACCAACCGTTCTCAAAGTTCCACGCGCCAAGGCTGGCTTCAAAATATTGGCCGCATCCAGAGTCGAGTCAATCCCGCTACCAGAACCCATGATAGTGTGGAGTTCATCGATAAAGAGGATGACTTGGCCATCTTCTTCAATATCCTTGATGATATTGTTCATGCGTTCTTCAAAGTCACCACGGAAGCGTGTCCCTGCCACGACATTCATCAAATCCAGCTCTAACACGCGCATCTTAGCCATTTCCGCAGGCACATCTCCACTAGCAATACGCTGGGCAAGACCAAGCGCCAGAGCTGTTTTTCCGACACCAGCATCCCCAACCAAGACAGGGTTGTTCTTAGTCTTACGGCTCAAGATTTGAATCATACGTGAGATTTCCTTATCCCGACCGATGACTGGTTCTAACTTGCCAGAACGCGCTTGCTCTGTCAAATCATGCGTATAGTCCTCGAGACCACCACTCGGAGTCTGCGGCATGCCCATCATATTGGCCATAGAATTTTGTTTGTCAGCCACAGTACGATGGCGTTGACGTAAAGCCTTGAGGTCTTCACGAGTCCAACCTGCCCGTTCTTCTAAATTTCGACGAAGAGCAGCAATCTTAACCTGATCTTTCTTGTCTTCATAAGAAAAACCAGCCCTCTCCAAGATACGAGTCGCCAAGGCATTGCCATCATGCAAAATCGCATAGAGGACGTGCTCCGTCCCTAGCACCTTAGCATGGACCACTGACGCTACATACTCTGCTTCGTCAAAAAGAACCTGCAAACGATGGGAGAACGGCAACTCCGTAAAAGTTTCATCCTGGCTATAGTCCGTTTCAGTCAGTTCCAAAGCGACTTCTTCTAAACGGTCCATCTCATATGGATAATCATTTAAAGTCGCCCCTGCCACACTATAACTGTGATTGGACATGGCAATCAACAAGTGCCAAGACTCTAGGTAACCAGCTCCAAAATGACCAGCAACCATGTAGGCACTTTCGATACATTCATTCAATGCTTTTGAATAGTTCATCTTACTTCCCTTTTCTATCTACCTCTTGTATGACCTGGCGTAGCATGTTTGCACGAAGGACTGGAGCTTCTTCTCCTAGAACGCGATCCAAAGCTACTGATACTAGCAAATTCATCTCTTGCTTGGTCATCAATTCCTGCTCAACCAAAAGCTGGAGAATATCCTCATAAGTTTCTTGACTAACTCGCTCGCCAATCGAATAAAGAAGCTCTCGGAGCATTTCATGATGACTAGAAAACTCAATCCGTCCTATACGAATATAACCTCCGCCACCACGCTTACTTTCAACCAAGTAGCCTCTACTTTCCGTAAAGCGTGTCTTGATCACGTAGTTAATCTGACTAGGAACAACCTGGAAGGTATCTGCCAACTGACTTCGTTGCAACTCCACGATACCAGATTGATCTAAAATCGCCTTGATGTAGGCCTCAATATGATCCGATGTATTTTTAAATCTCATTACAAACCCACCTCTCTTTGAACCTTGACTATCTTTGACTATTATACCGAAATTTTCTCATTTTTAAAAGAAAAAGGGCGCTGGTAAAGGATAATCTTCACCAACTCCCTATTTTTCTACTTATCTAAGCCTAATTCTGCCAAGATTTGACGTTTGTAGGCAATCTTTTGGACTTCCTTGTCCTCATCTTCAGACCAATCTAGTTTAATTTCTGAAACAATCTGCCCAGGGCGATTTTTCAAGATATAGATGCGATCGCTGAGATTGAGGGCCTCTTCGATACTATGCGTGATGATCAGGGTCGTCAATTGCAACTGCTTGTGAATTTCAAGGTACCAAGCGTGGAGTTCCATCTTGGTCATCTCATCCAAGGCGCTAAAGGCCTCATCTAAGAGAAAGAGCTTGTGCCCGAAAAGGTAAGTTCGAAGCAAGGCCACACGCTGGCGCATCCCCCCACTAAGTTCATGGGGATACTTGTCTCGTACAGCTGTCAACTGAAAAGTAGCAAGGATTTCATCCGCCCGAGCAATGGCTTCCGCCTTATCCACCTTTTGAATCAAGAGGGGCAGGATAATATTACCAAGCACCGTCTTGTGCTCCAAGAGCAGATCCTTTTGCAACATATAACTCACGCGCCCCTTGGGATTTTCTTCACCATCAAGGACAATTCTCCCTGACTGAACTTCTAAAATCCCCGCAATTAAGTTGAAAAGCGTAGTCTTACCAACACCACTTGGGCCTAGGATGGAAACCACTTCACCTGAAGTGACTTTCAGATTGATATCCTCTAAAATCCTCTCCTGACCATAGGCATAACTGACGTGTTCTAGTCTTATTTCTGTCATTATTTCACAAATTCGTTGGTGAAGCCTTTGTCTGTCAAGTCTTCTTTAAGGATACCATTTTCTTTATCCCATTTGTAGAAAGCATTCCAGCGAGCTGCGTCAAATTGACCCCATTTTTCCTTGTCGCTTGCGTATTCTTTTGACAAGTATTTTTGAGATTCAATGACAAAGTCACGTTTTTCCTTGAGTTCAGGTGCATTTTTGATGAGGATATCAGCTGCTTCTTCTGGATGCTCCATAGCATATTGGTAACCTTTTTTGATGGCTTGGATGACTTTACGAGCTTCTTCTTTGTTATCTTTCAGATAGTCGTTGTTTGCGATGATAACTGGTGAATAGTAGTCAAACTCCTTGACATAGTCTTTCAAATACATGAAGTTAGCATCTACACCTTGAGATTTAGCAAGTATACCATCCCAACCGTAGTAAATCCAAGCAGTGTCAAAGACACCATTGGCAATAGGTGTGATAGAGTTTGAGTCGTTATTTGGTACTTTTTCTACCTTCTCAAAGTCCCCACCTTGTGATTCTACCAATGTTTTCAACATAGCAAGTTCAGTTGGGTCATTCCAAGTCCCGTATTTCTTACCAACTAAGTCTTTTGGACTGCTTACATTGTCAGATTTACGTGAGATGATTCCTGATGTATTGTGTTCAACAATAGCTGCAACGGCAGTGATTCCTGCTCCTTTTTCCAATTTTTTAGCCATGTAGTCTTGGAAATACACTGCAAATGGTGCCTTACCATTGATAACCAAGTCAGATGAGCTTTCTTCTGGTGGCAATTTCAAATCAACATCCACTCCAGCTTCTTTGAAATAACCTTTTTCCTTGGCAACATATAGCCCTGTGTGGTTAGTATTTGGTGTCCAGTCTAGGATAAAGTCGATCTTCTTGAGTTCTGCCTCTTTGTTATCCTTAGAAGCAGTTCCTTGACCACAAGCTACAAGCACGACAGCTACAAGAGCTGTTAAAACAGTTAAAAACACTTTCCATGTTTTCTTCATTTTGATTTCCTCTTTTCTTTTTTGAAACATTCTTATTCTACGAACGTTTCCATTTAATAACATATTTTTCACTGACATCAACCAGCTTCATACCGAGAAGACTGATAATCGATACCAGAATAATAATAGCAAACATGGTATCATACTGAAACAGTTTCTTGGACTGAATCATGTAGACACCTAGTCCTTCAAAGCCTCCCAACCACTCAGATACCACTGTTGTGATAAAGGCGTAGGAGACACTGACCCTCAGACCTGCATAAAAGTAAGGCAGGCTGACTGGAATTTTAAAATGCCACAGGATTTGCCAAGGCTTGGCCCGCATCAGACTAAACAAGGTCAGCATATCCTTGTCACAATGCCTAAAGCCGTCCAAAATACTGACGATGATAGGAAAAGTTGTTGTCAAGATAATCAAGACAATCTTGGGCAGAATCCCATAACCTAGCCACAAGACCAGAATAGGGGCTATGGCAATGGTCGGGATAGTCTGAACAACCACCATCATAGGGTAAATCAGGTCATTGAGCCAAGTCAAACTATCCATGAGCACAGCCATGAGACAGGCAATCAAGACTCCCAAAATCAGCCCCAGTAAAGCCACTCTCAAAGTCGCCCAGCTATGGTGCCAGAGAAATTCTCTATCACGCACAAAAGACTGGAGGATTTCAAGAGGTGTCGGCAGGATAAACTTGGGGAGAAGTTTAAGAAAACCTGCTAACTGCCAGATTGACAAGACTCCGAGAAAGCCCAATAGACTAATGTGTCGTCTCAGTATACTTTTCAAGTTTCTCATCAATACTTAAAATCTCTCCTACATTTATTTTGACATTGGCAAAGACATTGTCTGTCTCCTGCCCTGCCACTTCCAGCGCTTCTTTTAGAATGCGCATAAGCTCATCAAACTCCCCTTCCAAGACCGTTTCAAATGGTGTCACTACCATCGTCACTTCTTGAGTTTGCAGATAAGCAATGACCTGATCAATAACAGCTATCCGATCAATCCCCTGTGCTAGGGGTAAAACTTGCAAGGCAATGCTTGCTTTCATAAGAACCTCCTCTTCTCGTTTTCCTTTTTAAAAAAAGAAAAACCTTTACCATACATGGAAAAGGTGCAAAATTAGACTAAGTATCGTTCCCTCCGCTGGCATTACCCAGATCAGGTGCGGTCGAAGTTTAACACTTCCTCTCAGACTGTACACAGACTCCCATATATTATATGTATATATGATAGCGCAAAATAAGAAAAATGTCAAGGAAATTGCTTAATCGAGTAGGGGATAATCTCTAGCCCCTCTCACACCACCGTACGTGCCGTTCGGCATACGGCGGTTCAACTAACTTTTAACACATGTCGTTCAAGGTAATAATCCAAACACGAAACCAGTCCACGTTTTTCAAGGACTGGTTTTGATATAGCACGTTTAGTACCGACTTCTGAGCTACTAATTGATAATGGTCACCCCAGCCAGATACCTTATCTGCTATCCATTTAGGAACTCCTAACTTAAGCAATCCCCATAGTCGTCTCGATTTCTTCTTCCATTGCTTCCAGATAATCACTCGTAGGCGAGTACGCAAGCGCTCATCTATGCTGGTGACAATACTTTTCATATTTCCCAATGAGAAATAGTTTATCCATCCTCGAATGGACAAATTCAGTTGCTCAA
>NZ_VMLM01000027.1:0-15687 GCF_013276695.1 Streptococcus sp. 4155 | reverse complement strand
AATTTATTCCATCTACTTCAGAAGTAAGATAATCTTTGATTGGTCGTGGAGAGCCACCTCTGATAATTTCAACCAATGTAGAAAACCTCACCCACTCCCAAGTATCAGGAATATCATAAGGAACATCAATTTCTTGAGTACTTCCATCAGCAAACTTCCCATAATGTTTCTTATGTGCTTCAAGTATATAAAAAGGCGTAAAAATACGCCTATAGATAATGGGGTTGAAATAGGTTTATTGTTGATGAGATTGTAGATAATTCAATTTTTTACTTCCAATCGAATACTTAAAACCTCCACCTTTTCTGCCTGTAATTGTTCATCATAAAATTCAATATCTTCAGGATTTTCCCCTTGGCAACCTCGGTAGAAATATTCTTCCGCTCGATCAGGATTCAAAAATCGACAAGCACAAACAAAACAGTCTCCATCATCATTTATTGAGATAATATAGTAGATTGAAATAAGATGTAAACAAATCGATTAGGAAAGTTAAATTAGTTTCTAGAAATTTTTAGCAGATGTAGTGTACTATTCTAGTCTCAATTTACTATGGCTTCAAATATATCTTTCGAAAAAATATTTACAGATGTGTAATTTTGAAGCTTGCAAAAGTTAGTAAACTTGTAGATTTCGATTTGAAGTAACTTGTTTTCTTGCCCGATATTGTTTTTGAAATTGAATTTTTCCATAGTGACTCCTTGATTTTCTTCTACACGTCTGATGATAAATCTAATTCGCAAAAGAGTCAAGAGGATTTTTCGAAAAATAAATAGCGACCGAAATCACTATTTTAAGGGTTATAGGTATTTGATAGCTTAGACTGCTGTGTGACTGTTTACCCTCAGGCAATCTTTCTTCTATATTAGTATTAGTAAAGGTCTAAATAATTATCAATTTCCCATTGTGAAACAAAGGTTGCATAACTTGCCCATTCGATTCGTTTGGCTTCAAGGAAACTAGTATAGATATGTTCTCCAAGAGCCGCTCTGACAACTTCATCTTCTGTCAAAGCTTTCAAAGCGTTGTGAAGAGTTGATGGAAGGTCTGTAATACCAGCTTCCTTGCGCTCTTCTGCTGTCATGATGTAGATATTTTCTTCGATAGGAGCTGGTGCTTCGATTTTATTTTCAATACCATGCAAACCAACTTCCAAAAGAACTGTCATAGCGATATATGGGTTTGCCATTGGATCAACTGAACGCAACTCAAGACGAGTTCCCATACCACGTGAAGCAGGCACGCGTACAAGTGGCGAACGGTTACGACCAGCCCAAGCAATGTAAACAGGGGCTTCATAACCTGGAACCAAACGTTTGTATGAGTTAACCGTTGGGTTCATGATAGCAGTATAGTTGTAGGCATGCTTGATCAAACCGCCAAGGAAATGGTAGGCCGTTTCTGACAACTGCATTCCTTTTGGATCATTTGGATCAAAGAAGGCATTATTTCCTTCTGCATCAAACAAGGACATATTACAGTGCATACCTGATCCAGCAATACCAAATTTTGGTTTGGCCATAAAGGTTGCGTAAAGGCCATGTTTGCGAGCAATGGTTTTAACAACAAGTTTAAAGATTTGAATCTTATCACAAGCACGGAGAACTTCATCATACTTAAAGTCAATCTCATGCTGTCCAACCGCAACCTCGTGGTGACTGGCTTCTACTTCAAATCCCATTTGGGTCAAGACATTCACAATCTCACGACGTGTGTTGTCCGCAAGGTCAGTAGGCGCCAAATCAAAGTAGCCACCCTTGTCATTCACTTCAAGTGTTGGGTCCCCATTTTCATCGAGTTTAAATAGGAAAAATTCTGGCTCTGGTCCAAGGTTGAAGGATTTGAATCCAACTTCTTCCATGTGACGAAGAGCACGTTTCAAATTGCCACGAGGGTCCCCCGCAAATGGTTCACCTTCTGTTGTATAGACATCACAGATCAAACCTGCAACACTTCCATTTTCATCTCCCCAAGGGAAGACTGTCCATGTATCCAAGTCAGGGTACAAGTACATATCTGACTCATTGATACGTACAAAACCTTCAATAGAAGATCCATCAAACATAGCCTTGTTTGACAAGACTTTATCTAACTGTTCATCTGTAGCAGGAATTTCGACGTTTTTCATGGTTCCCAAAATATCTGAGAACATGAGACGGATAAAGGTAACATTTTTTTCCTTGACTTCACGACGAATATCTGCAGCTGTGATTGGCATGAGTTTTCTCCTTAATGTATGACTACTTGCGGTTGCTTAACCGCGACCAAAAGGTGATTGCACCGAAGCAAAGCGACCCTGTTGGAGGAGTTCATTGTGAAGTGCACGGCGCACCTCAGTCTGACTCACCGCTTTCTTGGATTTCGCTTCACGTTCAGCATATTTTTTCTTAATGGCAGCGATATTATAACCTTCAGAGATATAATCTTTGATTTCAAGCAGACGATCCATGTCATTCAAGGAATACATGCGACGGTTCCCTTCGTTTCGATCAGGTTTGATCAACTCTTGATCTTCATAATAACGAATCTGACGCGCCGATAGATCGGTCAACTTCATAACACTGCCGATAGGAAAAACAGCCATATTTCGGCGAAATTCTTTTTCCTTCATTTACAATTTCCTTCTTTCTGTCTATTATAGTCTAAAAAAAGACAAACGTCAATTGATAATGTTATAAAATGTAACATTATTTTTCTTTTTTCTCTAAAAGGAGCCGAATACGATCAATATCGTAATTTACTAGAATTGCGACAAAAACTCCCATAAACGTTTCTGATACACGCGCAAACACGTACAAAATTGTTTCCCCGCTCGGAATCGATAGGGTAATGATTAACATAGCCGCTACACCACCAATAACCCCCGCTTTGTTATTCATGGCTACATTTGTCATAATGGTTAACATGGTACAGATTGGAACAACAACCAAGGTTACCCAAAAGGCTTCGTGGAAAAAGGTATTTAATAAGAAGAAGACAAAGGCATAGAGGCCTCCGATACTATTCCCTAGAATACGCGAAGTCCCAAAATGAACACTCTTATCAAAACTCTCCCTCAGGCTAAAAACAGCTGTCAAAGCACCGATTTGAAGACCTTTCCAACCAAAAAAGCCAAAAATCAAGAGAACTAGAAAAACAGCAATTCCTGTTTTAAAGGTTCGCATACCAAGTTTGAACTGGGATTTATCGAATTTATATTTTTTAAAATAACTCATAATCTCAACTTTCTATTTCCATTTTATCATAAATCGGTGATTTTTATGAGTAATAGTTGCGAGGAAGCTCTTTTATTTTAAGCAAAAGAAAAGAGGAACTCTCATCCCTCTCTTCTTTGATTTGTTTATAAAATCTTATTTTTCTGTCAAGGCTGCAAGTCCTGGAAGAACTTTATACTCAATGAAAATCAAAGAGCAAACTAGGAAACTAGCTGCAGGTTGCTCAAAGAACTGCTTTGAGGTTGTAGATAGAACTGACGAAGTCAGTAACATATATACGGCAAGGCGACGTTGACGTGGTTTGAAGAGATTTTCGAAGAGTATTACCTTCAAGAAGCTCCATTGATGCCCCACCACCGCGTCACAAATACCTACACTAACACAAAAAGGTGACATAGCCACCTTTTTGTTAACGTTTCAGTTTTCTTCCTTTTCTACAAAATCAGGATTTTGTAGAGACTAACGGGCTGAAATTATTTTTCTGTAAGTGCAGCCAAACCTGGCAATACTTTACCTTCAAGAAGTTCCATTGATGCTCCACCACCAGTAGAGATCCATGAGAACTTGTCTGCACGACCAAGGTTGATTGCTGCGGCAGCTGAGTCACCACCACCGATGATTGATTTAACGCCTGGTTGTTTCACGATAGCGTCCATCACACCGATTGTACCAGCTTGGAAGTCTGGGTTTTCAAATACACCCATAGGTCCGTTCCATACAACTGTTTTCGCACCAGTCAAAGCTTCGTCAAATTTAGCGATAGATTTTGGACCGATGTCAAGACCAAGGAAGCCTTCAGAAACTGCTTCACCTTCAGTGTCACGCACTTCAGTGTAACCAGCAAATGCGTTAGCTTCTTTTGAGTCAACTGGCAAGATCAATTTACCGTTTGCTTTTTCAAGAAGAGCTTTCGCAACATCCAATTTGTCTTCTTCTACAAGTGAGTTACCGATTTCGATACCTTGTGCTTTGTAGAATGTGTAAGTCATACCACCACCGATAAGGACTTTATCAGCTTTTTCAAGCAAGTTTTCGATAACACCGATCTTGTCTGAAACTTTTGAACCACCAAGGATCGCTACGAATGGACGTTCTGGAGTTTCAACTGCTTCTTGGATATAGGCAATTTCGTTTTCAAGAAGGAAACCAGCAACTGCTTTTTCAACGTTTGCTGAGATACCAACGTTAGATGCGTGTGCACGGTGAGCTGTACCGAATGCATCATTTACGAAGATACCATCTCCAAGTGATGCCCAGTATTTACCAAGTTCAGGATCGTTTTTAGATTCTTTCTTGCCGTCAACATCTTCGTAACGAGTGTTTTCAACCAAAAGAACTTGTCCATCTTCAAGAGCGTTGATCGCTGCTTCCAATTCAGCACCACGAGTTACACCTGGGAAAACAACGTCTTGGCCCAATTTAGCTGCCAAGTCTGCTGCTACAGGAGCAAGTGATTTACCAGCTTTATCAGCTTCTTCTTTCACACGTCCAAGGTGAGAGAAAAGAATTGCACGTCCACCTTGTTCGATGATGTACTTAATAGTTGGAAGAGCTGCTGTGATACGGTTGTCGTTAGTGATTACGCCATCTTTCAATGGTACGTTGAAGTCAACACGAACGAGGACTTTTTTACCTTTCAAGTCAACGTCTTTAACAGTAAGTTTTGCCATGTTACAAAAACCCCTTTATTTATTTTATTCGAAACTATTATATCACACTTTGGAAATATAAGGAAAGATTTCACAAGATTTTTCGATATTTAATCTTCATCTTCTTTTTTCTGTTTCAATGTCAAGGCTAAACTAGCAAGACCAAGGCTTGCCAATCCTGCTATTAGGGCTTCATTGGCATCAGCAGTTCCTGTATTTGGCAATTGGGTGCCTGCTTCTTCTGATTTAACTGCTGTATTTTGGGCTGGTTTTTCTTGTGTAGGCGCTACTGCTGGTTCTGTTTTTACTTTTGTTCCAATTTCAACAATTTCTGGAATCGCCTCTTGGATGACTTCTGTTGAACGAAGACGACGCTGACCGTTTTCATCAACTTCAAAGACATGTCTTAATAGACCATCTCGTCCCTGTATGATGACTCGTTGTTCCCCAACTAGCATATCAGCATTTTCATGCTCTTGACGGTCAAAGGCAACCTTTTCCTCTTGAACTTCCAATTTAGGAGCCTTTTGTTGATCAGAAGCCGGTTGATTAGTAGTTTTTGGAAGGACTGTGTTTTGTTGTTCTGGTTTAGTTGAGATAGTAACAAGGTCATTTGCACCATTAGATTCTACTCGTGGTTTCTCAGCAGATTCATAAACAAAGGCATAATGAGTAAAGTGTGGTGCTGTAAAGATAACATGACTATCCGTTTGTTCAAAAGCCAATTCCACTGCCTCTTTGCCTTCAGGTAAGAAGAATACTCTCTTCACTTTCTTATCTTTTTCAATTGGAATTTTCACAATAGAAGCGTAAGAGAGATCAACGTCTTGACCTTTTTCATCTAGACCTTCTATTTCAAAGACATGAGCATCTTCTCCAGCAAAGTATTTCTTCTCTTCAGCACTTGCTTGAACACGCTCTACTTTCAAGCCCTTGATGACAGTCTTCTCTTTATTTGAGAAGTGTACTTCAACACCTGTTTTACTATCAGAAAAGACTGCTGGCTTGTCTTCTTTCAATAAGGCAACCAGATCTTTCAAACTCTGTTTCGCTGTTGCAAGCTCTTCTGGACTCAAATCTACTTTTTCAACCAAGGCCTTGTTTTTCTCAAGAAGAGGAGCTAGGGCAGAACCTGAAGGATGGTTTGGTTTGGCAGCCAAGAGTTCTTGAGCCTCACCTGTTAAGCGATCAAGCTCTGTCTTTTCTTCCGTAAATTTCTCTTGACCATTCAGAGCTTTATGAGCTTCTGTCAATTTATTAAGACGGTCATTAACCTGATCTTGGGTACTAGTTTCATGGTCTTTCAACACTTGTTCAGCCGCTTCAATTGCTTTCAAGAAGGCTTCTTTTACTTCTGGTGAAGCAAAGTTATAGACCACCTTGTTCTTAGCCACTTCAACTTCTGCTAATTTTTGTTTAAGGTACTCATCGTTCAATGCTGCTTTTGGAGATACCAAAACATCAAAGTTGACTTCATGACCTTGGTAACGAAGCGTCAAGGTTTGACGACCAGTCTTTTGAGCATGGTAACCAGTAATTTCAACTCCCTCATCAGTAAAGGAATGTTCTTCCATGGTGTCATTGCTATAAGCCACTGCAAAGCGTCCTTCAGACAAGTCTAAGCTATCACCAACTAGGTAATCTTTTTTCGGTTCCTGACTTACTTCAATTCTCAAAATAGTTTTCGGACTTGCTTCATCTTGACTAGTAACAGTCACTGACAAATTCGCATTTACTGGTTGTCCCAAGTATTGGAGAGTAAGATTTTGTTCTCCCTTATGATGCGTGTCAAATCCTGATACTGATACACCTGCGTGAGTTAGGCGAATGAGTTCGTCCTCAGCTCCCCCTTCATACCGAACTCGAAGAACACCACCTCTAAGGTTCAAATCCTCCCCTTCGGCGTAGCTTGTTTTCTTAGGTCCTGTCTCTAGGCTGACTGACTTGATTTTTCTGTCATCTTTTGGAACGGAAACTGCTAGGACATTACTAATTTCCTTGCCTGGAAACTGGGTACGATAGTACAGAAGACCAGATTGATTTGTCAAATCCAATGGTGCACTTGCTAGGTCTCCTCCAACTTCGCTCTTCAAGGTTGCAAGCGGAGTTTGAGAATTTGGATTGTCATAAACGGTAATGGTTGCTCCAGCTGGTACATCCGCAAAACCAACCTGTACCTTGTTATTGCCTAGAGAACGGGCTGCAGCCTTGGCCATCGGAATATTGACACTCTCAGTATCAAGCTTTTCATACATTTTCCAGTTATAGATACGAATAGCCTTCCATGGAGTTCCATTGTCAGAAGTGACAACATTCAAGCGCCAGTCTTGAGCAGTGATTGGTTTATCAAGAGTGATATCTGTCACGTGTGCTTTGTTACCACGGACTTCCTTAGCTAGCTTCCACTCACCATCTGCATCTTTATAATAAAGGTCAAAGTCTTTGGTGTTCATCAAGCCATCGTTAACAGACTCACCACCAGCTCCAGCATGATCCATGACCCATCTCACAACACGGCGTGGTTGTGTCAAACGAATATCAACGCTACCACTTAATTGAGAAGAAGACCATTTGTCAGATAGACTGGTGATGGTCCCATTCAACATACCTTCGATACCTTCTCCACCTTCTGTATCTGGGAAGGTACTTCCGATAACAGTAGCCCCTGGAACGATGTTTTCTGCTAGAGGTCTTGGAAGACTTGTGTCTTGGACAGTCATCCCCCACTCAAAGTTTGTAGTTGCTGCTTCAGAACGAAGGCCATTCTTACCAACTGCAACAACCTTCAACTCCTGACTAGTACCAGTCGCACTAGCTGAGCGGCTAACTTTTGGTAGGTAGATCGTAGTTGCAGATGAACCTGTCAATAGGCGCCAAGCATCGCCATCCTTTTCATAGACTTCATAGAAATCAGCATCTTTATGACCAGTAAATTGTACAACTGCTTCCGCTTCTTGGGCATTTTTAAGGACTTGTTTGGCTACAGCTACTGTGGTTGGTGCCTGAGGAGCATCTTGATTATTGCTGATGGTCAATTGCCCCAGGTTAAATTGATAACCTTTTAAGTCTTTGTCATTTTCAAAATAGAGTTTAATACCGTAAATTGTTTTACCTGCCAAGGCACTCAAATCAAAATCATCGGTAGTCCAGTTATCTGAAACTGTCAATTCTTTACGGGCAGCTTCATCACCATAGGTATAATCTTTCTTGGTTGCAAATTCTACATAAACCTTGGTCCCTTTGCCTCCTTTGTGGGCAACATGCAATTTGGTTGTATCTGTCACCTTCAAGCGAGTAGAGTACAAATTCACATCTTGCTTGGTCGCACCTGAAAGATCCCCTGCAAATTTAAGAGAAGTTCCACCATTATAAGCATCTTCAAAATCATAGCTTGCTTTCAACTTATCACCAGTTGATTTTTGCCACCAGCGCCATGTTGGAAGAACACCTGATACTGAACGATAATTCCACTCAGAATCCTTAGAAACCTTACCATCTACGAACCATTTTTTACCATGACCTGTATTAAAAGAAGTAGTAAAAGTATTACCTACCGCTGGCGTACGGTCCGCAACTAGATTAGCAATACCATACCAATCTTTGTCACCTGGTTTTTGGCCAGTAGGATCACCTTGGTAACCTGTAAAGAATATATCTTCGTTCTTATGATAGTCTTCGCCTGTCTTGCCAAGACTTGTAATAGTATCTGGCGCAAAGAGACCAAGTGACAAGCGAAGTTTGCCATTTTCATCTAAAAGGGCATCCCATTTCACTTTAGTCTTATAAGAACCACCCTGTTGCAATTCCAATCCTGCAAAGACATCGTACTGGCTACGCTCTAGCCATTTGGCCATAGCTACAGAGTAATCATTCTTCTCTTTGGTCCAGTTAAAGTTAGCAAAGAAGTTGTCTGCTGGAACCTTATCTCCTTCAGGTTGCATGAATTGGTAGTTGTATTCTCCCAAACCATCTTGGTGGTAACGTCCATAGTTATAAGTCATGGCATCGTACCAAGAATACTTGATTGGATGGTTTACCTTAGCAGCATACTCCTTGGTATAGAGCATAAACTGGCGCATCTTTTCTCCAAGAGGTTCAACCAAATCCCCAGTTGTTTCTTGGTTAATGAAATAGCCATCATAGCCATAATACTTGGCCATATCTACCAATTTACGGGCAATTGGAAAGCTACCATCTGCGTCTTGCTTCAAAGCTTCAGCAAATTTTTCTTGATCAGCAATACTATTTGACCAGTTGAAGAAGAGTGTACCATATACAGGAACCCCGTTACGGTGACCTGCATCAATAACGTCAGGCGTTGGTACAAGACCTTCCCAGAAGACCATTGAATCTAGATATTGCCAATAGTCAAAAGCATAGGCCTTGAACTCTTCTCCACCAACAGAAGCGTGGTCTTTTGCTTTAGAATTGGTGTTAGATAGGGCTTGTACTTTTGCTTCCTTACTAGCTTTTTCATTGACCAAATGACCTGTCCGACGTGAAGCGAGGGCAACAGATCCGCGGTTAATAGCGTCATCTTCACGAGCTCCTGGTTCCCATTTCAACAATTCATCCCAAGAATTAAATTTGATTTCCTTTGGTTTTAATGTTTTTTCCGTATTTTTAGGGACATCTGGCTGGACTTCTTTTTCAGTCTTATTAGCTTCTGCTGCTGGCTTAGACTCATCCCCTTGGCTAGTTGCTTCGGGCTTTGCTTCTATTTCCTTTTCAGACTTAGGTTTTGCTTCTGCAGATGGTGTTTCTGCAGCCACCTCACTTGCTTTTTCCTCTTGTTTAGCTGTGCTAGCTGCTTCTGCGGTTTCAGTAGTAGCAGATTCATTGCTTGCTGGCGAAGCAGTTTCAGATGCTGTCGCTACTCCTTCTGCCTCTTCTGCCTTATTTTCTCTAGCATGTTCTCCTTCATGCTGCTTGTCAGCTTCATTAGTTGGATGCTCACTCTCTCCTGAAACAAGCTCTGTATTGGTTCCGCTATTTTCAGGAACTGCAGTTTCTTCTGCCAAGGCTGGACTAGCAAATAAAACAGCACCAATCATCAGCGAGCAGGCTCCTACTGATAACTTACGAATACTGTAACGACAACGTCTTTCAAAAAATGGATTCTTCATTTTCTCCTCCTAAAAGATTGATTTTGTTGTTTTTTAAGAAAGCGCTTTATATTCTGTAGTTTTTTATCAAACTCTAGAACCATGATAATCACATTTTTATCCTAAAGCATTTTTTGACAAAAAACAATAGCTGTTTTCACAAATCTAAAATAAGGTTAAAAACTCTTAAAAATAATACACTTATCAATTATAATTTTCTTTTACAAACTTGACATTAACACTTGTTAGATTTACTTTTATCCTTTAAAATAGAATAGGAGATATTCCGCGATTATTTTTCGGAGGAAAAAGAAATGTCCATTAATTGGCAGGAAATTTTATTTCACTTTTTAGGTGGTCTGGGACTATTCTTATATAGTATCAAGACCATGGGAGACGGTTTGCAACAAGCTGCTGGAGATCGCCTTCGTTTTTACCTTGACAAATATACTAGTAATCCTTTCTTTTGAGTTCTGGTTGGTATTGGGATGACTGCTCTAATTCAGTCTAGTTCTGGTGTAACAGTTATCACAGTCGGCCTGGTCAGTGCCGGTCTCCTAACCTTACGTCAGGCTATCGGAATTGTCATGGGGGCTAATATCGGGACAACAGTCACATCCTTTCTTATTGGGTTTAAACTAGGTGACTATGCCCTACCTATGCTCTTTATCGGTGCTGTCTGTCTCTTTTTTACGAAAAATCGGACAGTCAATAATATCGGACGCATCCTCTTTGGTGTCGGTGGTATCTTTTTTGCCCTCAATCTTATGAGCGGTGCAATGGCTCCACTCAAGGATTTACAGGTCTTTAAGGACTATATGATTGAGCTAAGTAAGAATCCTGTTTTGGGTGTCTTTGTCGGTACCGGCTTGACCTTACTGATTCAAGCTTCCTCGGCTACCATCGGGATTTTACAAAACCTCTACGCCAGCAATCTCATTGACCTGCAAGGAGCTTTGCCAGTTCTATTTGGTGACAATATCGGGACAACCATTACAGCCATCATTGCCTCTTTAGGTGCTAATATTGCAGCTAAACGGGTAGCAGGAGCTCATGTTGCCTTCAACGTTATCGGAACAGTCGTCTGCGTTATTTTTCTAGTTCCTTTTACAGCCCTGATTCATTGGTTTGAAGCTACGCTAAATCTAGCACCAGAAATGACCATCGCCTTTGCTCACGGAACCTTTAATATTACCAATACCATTGTCCAATTTCCATTTATCGGAGCTCTGGCTTACTTTGTAACCAAGATTATTCCTGGAGAGGACGAGGTTGTCAAATATGAACCCTTATATCTTGATGAGCATTTCATCAAACAAGCCCCATCTATCGCTCTCGGAAATGCTAAGAAAGAGCTCTTGCATTTAGGAAACTACGCTGCCAAAGCCTTTGACCTTTCCTATAAGTATATCATTGACTTGGATGAAAAAGTTGCTGAAAAAGGGCATAAAACCGAAGAAGCCATTAACACCATCGATGAGCAATTAACACGTTATCTCATTGCCCTTTCAAGCGAAGCTCTCAGTCAAAAAGAAAGCGAAGTGCTCACCAATATCCTTGATTCCTCCCGTGATTTGGAACGGATTGGAGACCACGCGGAGGCTCTACTCAATCTGACTGACTATCTTCAACGTAAAAATGTTGAATTTTCTGATGCCGCCTTGAAAGAATTAGAGGAAGTTTATCGTCAAACTAGTGACTTTATCAAAGATGCTCTGGATAGTGTGGAAAACAATGATATTGAAAAAGCACGCAGTCTTGTAGAACGTCATGAAGCAATCAATAAGATAGAACGTGTTCTCAGAAAAACCCACATCAAACGCCTCAACAAGGGCGAATGTTCAACACAAGCTGGGGTCAACTTTATCGACATCATCTCACACTACACTCGTGTATCAGACCACGCTATGAACCTTGCTGAAAAGGTTTTTGCAGAACAAATCTAATAACCAAGAAGCTATCCATCATAATTGGATGGCTTCTTACTTTTTCCTAAGCAAGACTAGGCTGAATGAAACTGAAAGAGTATTCTGCAGATATATAGTATATTGAAACTAGAATAGTACACCTCTATTTCTAAAACATTGTTAGAAATCGATTTGTCCTGTTATTATTTCATTTTACTATAATGGATTAAATTAAAAAAGTATAGTGTATTGAATCTATAACAGTCCATCTTGACTGCTAAAATATTTCTATAAATTAATTTGACTTTTCTGATAGAGATGTTCACATCTTATTTCAATTCACTATACAATCCAGTTCCTAAAACTTTGCTAGAAATTGATTTGGCTTTCCGAATTAATTTGTTCAAATTTTATTTCATTTCAATATACTGAAAAATCCATTCACTAGCACAGGGCAAGAGGGAGTCGCTATTGATTTCAACGGTAGCAGGTACATACAGAGGACTCCTACCTCAGATATACTGCAATATCATCGTATGCAAAAAACCTCTGAGATTTTTCTCAAAGGTTCTGATTTTGCTAATTGCTGTTCTCAACCGCTGCAGTAACAAAGGCAGTGTAGAGTTCTTCTGGTCGGTTTGGACGGCTTGACAGTTCAGGGTGATACTGACAAGCTACAAAGAATTTATTTTCAGGAATTTCCACGATTTCTACCAAACGATTGTCTGGAGAAACTCCTGAAAAGACAAAACCTGCTGCCTCAAACTGCTCACGGAAGGCATTATTAAACTCATAACGGTGACGGTGACGGCGTTGCACCACTTCTTGATTATGATAAGCAGCTGCTGCCTTAGAGCCACGTTTCAACTTAGACGGATAAAGCCCCAAGCGAAGGGTTCCCCCCATATCCTCAACATCAATCTGATCACGCATGATATCAATGATAGGGTATTTTGTTTCTGGTGCAAGCTCTGCAGAATTGGCACCTTCGAGTCCTAAAACGTGACGAGCAAATTCGATACATGTCAACTGCATTCCCAAGCAGACTCCCAACATTGGAACATCATTTTCACGCGCATAGCGGATGGCTTGGATTTTCCCTTCTGTACCACGTTGACCAAAACCACCTGGTACGATGATCCCGTCCGCATCAGACAAGAGTTCTGCTACATTCTCTGCTGTCACATCATTGGCATTGACCCAATTGATTTTAACTTCTACATCATTGACATAGCCAGAGTGTTTCAAGGCTTCGACCACTGAGATATAGGCATCTTGCAACTCCACATACTTACCAACAAGGGAAATCTTAACTTGTTTCTTGAGGTTCATGACCTTGTCCACCATGGCTGACCATTCTGTCATATCCGCTGCTGGTGCGTCTAATTTCAAATGGTCACAGACAATTTGGTCCATACCTTGTGCCTGCAAGTTCAGTGGAATTTGGTAAAGATGTTCGACATCCAACGATTCGATAACGGCTTCTGGTGCCACATCACAGAACTGGGCCAGTTTATTTTTAATTCCTTGACCAGCTGGCTCTTCTGTACGAATCACCAACATATTTGGTTGGATTCCCAATCCACGCAATTCTTTTACAGAGTGCTGAGTTGGTTTGGTCTTCATTTCACCAGCGGCCTTGAGGTAAGGAAGCAAGGTTGTATGGATGTACATAACATTATCCGCACCCACATCCGCCTTCATCTGACGAAGGGCCTCTAGGAATGGCAAGGACTCGATATCTCCAACAGTTCCACCAACCTCTGTGATAATGACATCAGAGTCGGTCGTTAGAGCGGCACGCTTGATTTTTTCTTTTAAAGCATCTGTGATATGAGGAATAACCTGAACAGTTGCCCCAAGGTATTCTCCACGACGTTCCTTACGAAGAACTTCACTGTAAATTTTACCAGTTGTCACGTTGGAATATTTGTTGAGATTGATATCGATGAAACGTTCATAGTGACCCAAGTCCAAATCTGTCTCAGCTCCGTCATCTGTCACAAAAACTTCCCCGTGCTGGTAAGGACTCATAGTTCCTGGATCAATATTGATATAAGGGTCAAATTTTTGAATGGTTACTTTAAGACCACGATTTTTCAAGAGACGGCCCAGACTCGCTGCCACAATCCCTTTCCCAATAGACGATACCACACCACCAGTTACAAAAATATATTTCGTAGACATAGATTCCTCTTTCTAAAGTGCTCAAGGTCTTGCTAACTACGTGGGGACATAGAAAACAAGACCCTACTAATAAGAATAATCTGGGACGACTGCACCAGATTCACAACTAATACTCTTCGAAAATCTCTTCAAACCGCGTCAACGTCGCCTTGCCGTAGATATGTGTTCCTGACTTTGTCAGTNNTTTCATTGAGTATAAAATACAAGAAGATAACTTCTTGTAAAAACAAAAATAGCTCCCTAAGAACTAGGGAGCTCCGACCTCTAAAAGAGGTGCCCGAACAATATGATACCTAAAAATAGGATAATTGTCAATAGCTAACTTTTATTCCTCGATGATTTCAGCATCATCATCTGAAAACTCGTCGTCTTCGTTGAGATCCACATCTTCTCCCAAGTCATCTGGAGCGATTTCGTTGATTTCTGCATCATAAGCTTCCACTTCATTTTTTTCATCATCTGGATTTTCATCATCGTATGAAAGAGCTGGATCTGCTTCGTATGCATCTTCGTCTTCTGGATCATCTGCATTGTAGTCAATGGCATCTGAATCACCATCCATAAAGGCATTGACACGTTTTTTCTTAGCTTTTGGTGCTACTTCATCGTCGTCATTTTCTTCAAGAGCGATGATTTCTTCGTCGATTTCGTCCACACCATACCATGAACGAAGACCCCATTTGTTGTCCCCAAGTGAGATGAAGCTACCGTCAAAGTTCAACTCTGTGTAGAACAAAGGCAAAGCTTCGCGGATATCGCTGTTTGATGTTCCAAGGTAGTTTTGAATTTCATTTACAAGATCGCTAAAATGCATCTCATGATCGCGACCACGAAGTTCCAAGATAGCACGCGCCACCTCAATCATAGATAGTTCACTTTTTTCTTGCCCAGCAAATACTTCTAATTCCAAAGCGTTTCTCCTCATTTATACTACTATCGCCAGAGCAAACAGACTCTGACCTCATTTTATCATTTACTCTTTATTTTACGATAATTTTGCGGAATAGTCAAAGGTTAAGGGGGAGAAAGTGGCAGGATTAGACTAATTCCAATATAAAACTCCTTCCTTTTTCTGTTGCTCCATTTTCCACAAATCCAAGCGACTTGAAACACCTCCTAGAAGCATGATTGTAGGTGTAGATTTCCTTAACTCTCAATTCTTTCCATCCTTTTACTCAAGCAAATTCAATCAAAGCACTTAGAATCTTTTTTCCAAGTCCTCGATGTTGGTAAGCGGAATTCCCAATCACAATGGGGAGATTATCCTGAGATAGTGTAATATCCCCAATTGGAAACCATTCTCCCTTCTCCTTGACTTCAATCCAAAAAGGCTCACCATGCCGATCCAAATAGAAATACATGGCTTCCAAGGTCGCTTGACTGTAAGGAAGCTTCACCCCATCTACGAGGTAAACCAAGTTCACATCCTGATACCAAGCAAAAGCTTCCTCACAATGATTGACCTTATAATAAGGAACAAGACACAATGCACTACCTTTTCAACAAAAGAGTTGCTGCTTGATTAAAACCATCACACCAGTTATACCATTTTGCTTCATACCCATCTTGAGCTAGGATACGATCTTCTAAATCAAAAACAGAGTAAATAGACTTCCTGCAAAAC
>NZ_VMLM01000026.1:36023-47874 GCF_013276695.1 Streptococcus sp. 4155 | reverse complement strand
GCACTCTGTTGTTGAATGAGTTTTAATAAGTCTTTCATCGTCTTCCCCTCCTTGTTTTCTAACTTTATTATACTAAAAAGAAAGTCGTGATTTCTATTGAAAGACGGGCATCTGGTCCTTTCCAATAATCTAGCTGAACGCGCTATTAAATCATTGGTTATGGGACGGAGTAAAAGAGTCCAGTGGACTCTTTTAGCCTAAGAAAAACGTGGACTGATTTTGTGTTTGGATTATGACCTTGAACGACATGCTTTAAAAGTTAGTTGAACCGCCGTATGCCGAACGGCACGTACGGTGGTGTGAGAGGGACTAGAGATTATCCCCTACTCGATATTTTTTTCGTATTTCATAAACATTTCATATTTGGGTTTTATAATAGTCTTACAAATATGGAGGTGACAAATGAATCCAATCCAAAGATCTTGGGCTTATGTCAGCAGAAAACGACTGAGAAGTTTTATTTTATTTCTGATTTTATTGGTCCTATTGGCTGGAATTTCAGCCTGTTTGACGCTGATGAAGTCCAACAAAACAGTTGAAACCAATCTTTACAAATCACTCAATACATCTTTTTCTATTAAGAAGATAGAAAATGGTCAGACTTTCAAGTTGTCGGACTTATCATCCGTGAGCCAGATTAAGGGACTGGAAAATGTCTCTCCTGAACTCGAGACGGTCGCAAAACTGAAAGACAAGGAAGCGGTGGCTGGTGAGCAGAGCGTAGAACGTGATGATTTGTCAGCAGCGGACAAGAACTTGGTTAGCTTAACGGCTCTTGAGGATTCATCCAAGGATGTGACCTTTACCAGTTCGGCTTTCAATCTAAAAGAAGGGCGACATCTTCAAAAAGGAGATTCCAAGAAAATCATCATCCACGAAGAGTTGGCTAAGAAGAATAGTCTTTCGCTTCATGACAAGATTGGCTTGGATACTGGTCAGTCTGAATCTGGCAAAGGGCAAACAGTGGAGTTTGAAATTGTCGGCATCTTTTCTGGTAAAAAACAGGAGAAATTCACAGGCTTGTCTTCTGACTTCAGTGAAAACCAGGTCTTTACAGACTATGAAAGTAGCCAAAGCCTTTTAGGAAATGGTGAATCTCTAGTCAGTGCAGCGCGCTTTTATGTAGAAAACCCTAAGGAAATGGACGGACTCATGGAGCAGGTGGAAAACTTGTCCTTGGAAAATCAAGGCTACCAAATCGATAAGGAAAACAAGGCTTTTGAACAAATCAAAGACTCAGTAGCAACCTTCCAAACCTTCCTAACCATCTTCCTTTATGGGATGTTGATAGCTGGAGCTGGAGCCTTAATTCTTGTTTTGTCTCTCTGGTTGAGAGAAAGGGTCTACGAAGTGGGAATTTTACTGGCACTTGGAAAAGGCAAGAGCTCGATTTTCCTACAATTCTGTTTAGAGGTAGTTTTGGTATCTCTTGGAGCTTTGCTTCCAGCATTTGTTGCAGGAAACGCCATCACATCTTACCTACTCCAAACTCTACTAGCAAGTGGAGATCAGGCTGCCTTACAAGACACGCTAGCTAAAGCAAGCAGTTTATCAACCAACATCCTATCTTTTGCAGAATCCTATGTCTTTCTAGTCCTGCTTAGTTGCTTATCTGTAGCCCTTTGTTTCCTATTCTTATTTAGAAAATCGCCTAAGGAAATTTTATCATCTATTAGTTAATACTCTTCGAAAATCTCTTTAAACCGTGTCAGCTGTATCTGCAACCTCAAAGTTGTGCTTTGAGCAACCTACAGCTAGCTTCCTAGTTTGCTCTTTGATTTTCATTGAGTATAAGAAGGAGAAATCATGACTTTATTACAATTACAAGACCTTAACTACCGTTATAAGAACACTGCTGAGGCAGTCCTATATCAGATCAATTATCATTTTGAACCTGGGAAATTTTACAGTATTATTGGGGAGTCAGGAGCGGGGAAATCCACTCTCTTGTCCCTACTTGCTGGTTTAGATAGTCCTGTTGAAGGTTCGATTCTTTTCCAAGGAGAGGATATTCGTAAGAAGGGGTATTCCTACCATCGTATGCACCATATTTCCCTGGTATTTCAAAATTATAACTTGATAGATTATCTTTCTCCACTGGAAAATATCCGCTTGGTCAACAAAAAGGCAAGCAAGGATACACTGCTTGAGCTTGGTTTAGATGAAAATCAGATCAAGCGGAATGTTCTCCAGTTATCAGGTGGTCAACAGCAACGTGTTGCCATTGCTCGCAGTTTGGTCTCAGAAGCTCCAGTTATTCTAGCTGATGAGCCAACAGGAAATCTGGATCCTAAAACTGCTGGAGATATTGTCGAACTGCTCAAATCACTTGCCCAGAAAACAGGTAAATGTGTCATCGTCGTAACCCACAGCAAAGAAGTGGCACAAGCATCAGATATTACACTTGAGTTGAAAGATAAGAAACTGACTGAAACTCGAAATACTACGAAATAATACGAACTTTTTCTGTTCAAACTATAAAATAGAATAAAATCTAGAAAGGGAATCTATGTTACACAACGCATTTGCCTATGTTACAAGGAAGTTTTTCAAATCGATTGTCATCTTCCTGATTATTCTCCTCATGGCGAGCTTGAGTTTGGTCGGCTTGTCAATCAAGGGAGCTACTGCCAAGGCTTCTCAGGAGACCTTTAAAAATATCACCAATAGCTTCTCCATGCAAATCAATCGTCGCGTCAACCAAGGAACGCCTCGTGGTGCTGGGAATATTAAGGGTGAAGACATCAAAAAAATCACCGAAAACAAGGCCATCGAGTCTTATGTCAAACGTATCAACGCTATCGGAGATTTGACTGGATATGACCTCATTGAAACGCCAGAAACCAAGAAGAATCTCACTGCTGATCGTGCCAAACGTTTTGGAAGTAGCTTGATGATTACAGGTGTCAATGACTCCTCTAAAGAAGACAAGTTTGTCTCTGGTTCTTATAAACTAGTCGAAGGAGAGCACTTAACCAACGACGACAAGGATAAAATCCTCTTGCACAAGGACTTGGCAGCCAAACACGGCTGGAAAGTAGGGGACAAGGTTAAACTGGACTCTAATATCTACGATGCAGATAATGAAAAAGGAGCCAAGGAAACAGTTGAAGTGACAATCAAGGGACTCTTTGATGGTCATAATAAGTCAGCAGTAACCTACTCACAAGAACTTTACGAAAACACAGCTATTACAGACATTCACACTGCTGCAAAACTTTATGGATACACAGAAGACACAGCCATTTATGGGGACGCAACCTTCTTTGTAACAGCAGACAAGAACTTGGATGATGTTATGAAAGAGTTGAATGGCATCAGTGGTATCAACTGGAAGAGCTACACACTCGTCAAGAGCTCCTCTAACTACCCAGCTCTTGAGCAATCTATCTCTGGTATGTACAAGATGGCCAACCTCCTCTTCTGGGGTAGCTTGAGCTTCTCAGTTCTCCTCCTTGCCCTCTTGCTCAGCCTTTGGATCAACGCCCGTCGCAAGGAAGTGGGAATTCTCCTCTCTATCGGCCTCAAGCAGGCAAGTATCTTGGGGCAATTCATAACCGAATCTATCTTGATTGCTATCCCTGCTCTAGTTTCTGCTTACTTCCTAGCTAATTACACTGCCCGTGCAATTGGAAACACTGTCCTTGCCAATGTGACTTCAGGTGTTGCCAAACAGGCTAGTAAGGCGGCTCAAGCCTCTAACCTTGGTGGTGGTGCAGAAGTAGATGGCTTTAGCAAGACCTTGTCGAGCCTAGATATTTCTATTCAGACTTCAGACTTTATCATCGTCTTTGTCCTAGCCTTGGTTCTAGTGGTTCTCGTTATGGCGCTTGCTTCAAGCAATCTCCTTAGAAAACAACCAAAAGAGCTTTTGCTGGATGGTGAATAATACTGATGCTAGACTGAAAAATGAGGCTAGCAACTGAAAGTTTTAAAATGATACATGAAGCAGAAAGCAGTGGTGAAAATCATTGCTTTCAGTTGCTTTCTTTGTACTTTAGTGTTAAATATGATATACTAAAGTTATGGAATTTATTAGAAAGGGGTTTCGCAACTTATATATGGAATTGTGCATAAAAATCTATAGATAAATCTGTAGAAGCCTATCCATATCGCAAACATAGGCTAGTAGACCTAGGCAGGGTCTACCTTGGAAAATATAGAATAGTGAGGAAAAATAAATATTATGAGACAAACAAATGTTAGAGGAAGCTTATCCCTCCGTGGTTTTAGAAAATTAAGAACGGGTGCAATTGTTGCGACAGGTGTGATTCTACTGGGGCTAGGCTTTTTAGCTCCAACTGTATCAGCCAGTGAACAAGATGGTGTTTGGGTAGCCAGAACAGTTGAGGAAGTGAAAGCTGATATTCTAAATATAGACAATTTATCACACTACACAATTAAGTGGGGAGATACATTGAGTGCTATTAGTGGGGCAACAGGGCTATCTGTTGATAGTTTGGTTGAGATAAATCGTATTGCAAATAGAGATTTGATTTTTGCTAATAATAAATTGTATTTTAGCGAAGAGGCTTTTCTAAAAGATGGAAATACAGAAGTCAAAAGACAGCGAGTGTCGATTGAGAATTCTGGTAGCCGTCAAAGTTATGAAGTTGAAACAAAAACAGATACTGTAACTGGTGAACAAAGGACTACTGTTAAACAAACGACACCAGTAGCTGTGGAAATCCCAGCGGCGTCAGCAGAGAAAGCTGAAGAGTCAGTATTGCCGGCATCGAAATCAGAAACCTCAGTCTCAGTTGCGCCAAAAGCCGAAACAAGATCAGAAACTTTACATGCTCCATCTGCAGATACTACAATTGAATCAGGGAACTCAACTGAATCAAGTCCAGTAGTAGACAAGGCCCTTTCAAATATAGGGACAACAAATCAACCTGTAGTTTCAAATCCAAGTTCTGAAGCGCCAGCACCGAAAGTGGAAGAGCCAATGGTATCAGAACCAAAATCGGAAGAACCAGCGACCCCAGCACCAAAAGTGGAAGAACCAGTGTCACCGGCGCCAAAAGCAGAAGAACCAGCAACACTGGCACCAGAAGTAGAAGAGCCAGCGACCCCAGCACCGAAAGCGGATGAGCCAACGGTATCAGAACCAAAAGCAGAAGCACCCGTATCTCCAGCACCGAAAGTAGAAGAGCCAACGGTATCAGAACCAAAAGCAGAAGCACCAGAGTCACCAGCGCCAAAAGCAGAAGAGCCAATGGTATCAGAACCAAAATCAGAAGCACCAGCGACCCCAGCGCCAAAAGCAGAAGAGCCAATGGTATCAGAACCAAAATCAGAAGCACCAGCAGCGCCAGCGCCAAAATCAGAAGCACCAGCGTCTCCAGCACCAAAATCAGAAGCACCGGTAGCTACAAGACCAACCACGGAAGATCCAGTAACACCGAAAGGGGAAGTGCCGGCTGTACCACAAAAGGAGGTGCAGACTGTATTTAAATCGGAAGTGAGTCAAGCATCTGCTGGCAATGTTTTGGTGGGAATCAAAGGAGAATTTTTAACACCAGATCAACAAGCTATCTTAGATTCTCTTAATAAGATTCGTAAAGAGGCTTTTGAGGAGAAATTAGTAGATAAGTATGTTCCGATTAAGTGGTCAACACAACTGGAAAAAACGGCTCTTATGAGAGCTGCTGAGTCTTCTATTACGAATGCCCATGCTCGTCTCTCTGACAAAAATATTTGGACAGCTTTTCCGACTGGTACTAGAACATTTGGAGAAAACTTGGCGTGGAATTATAAAGGATTTGCAGAGGCGATTAAGCAATGGTACTCAGAAAAAGCCGATTATATTAAAAAATCAAAGGGTGAGACAGTTGCAGGTCAAACTGGTCATTATAAATCATTGATAAATCCTCTATATACTTATACAGGTCTTGGTGCATTTAATAACCCTCGTCATGAACATCACTGGATTACTGTTGCACAAATTTTAGGAGATAAGGTCGACTCGGAGGCTTTAGTTGGACAGTATGGGCCAGCAATTCAAGAAGCAGAGGTGACAGAATCTCAACTTTCCTCATTTAAAACAAAAGCTGATATTGTCGAAAACATATCTGATAAAAGAGACAAACAGTAAAGATGTTAATTCACAGGAAGCGTCTTCAGAAACAAGAGATGTAACATCGCACGGTAACGGAGCAACAGAGGAAGCAAAGACTGTAGAATCTACGGAAAGCACAGAGAAAAGTCAAGTAGAACCAGCTGAAAACACATCAGCTACGGATATGGCAGAAACAGGAAAAACATCTGTAGCTCCATCATCAGACTCAGAAAAAGTATTGACCACCACAGAAGAAACTGGAGAAGCGACTTCGTCTGATTCTAACTTAGTAAATTCACAAGAAAATAATTCTGAGACACAAGATGGAACAACAAATGCCACATCAGAAGAATCGTCAGAGTCAAAAGAAGCATCAGTTACCTCTGAAAGTGAGTCAACAGACACACAACCATCTGTAGAAGTAGGAACAGAAGAAACACTAGCTCCAAAAGACGCAGGAACAACAGTAGAAGCTGAAGAAGTTGTAACATCAGCTCCTCAAAAGGTCAAAGTCAATGTTTTTTATAACTTTGATAAAATGAAAGATATTGCAGGTTTTCTAGGAGATATCAATGGAACTCCTCTTGAAATCGCGGAAGGTTCAACAGATGATGAAGTAAAAGTAGCAGTCAAGAACCAAGTTGATGCCAAGAAAGAGGAATTACGTAAACGTGGTTATACTGTTAAAGAAGACTATCTCTATAAAAATAATGGGAAAGATTATAATTACGTTGTAACATTTTCAAAAGCAGCTAAATAATTTTCATTCCACAGAGAGTGAAATGCAAGCAGAGAGAGCGATAGGCTCTCTTTGTTTTATCTAGTGGTCAGTTGCTTACAGACAAAAGGCCAATAAGAGGCTATAATAGAAAATAGAGTAGGTAGTTATTCTAATACTCTTCGAAAATCTCTTCAAACCACGTCAGCTTCCATCTGCAACCTCAAAACAGTGCTTTGAGCAACCTGCGGCTAGCTTCCTAGTGTGCTCTTTGATTTTCATTGAGTATTATTCTAAGAAAAATAAAAAATAGAGAGCAGTTAAAGTATGAAAATTTTAATTGTAGAAGATGAAGAGATGATCCGTGAGGGGGTCAGTGATTATTTGACGGATTGTGGCTATGAAACCCTTGAGGCTGCAGATGGGCAAGAAGCCTTGGAGCAATTTTCTAGCTATGAGGTAGCCTTGATTTTACTAGATATCCAGATGCCCAAGCTAAATGGTCTAGAAGTCCTAGCTGAGATTCGTAAAACCAGTCAGGTTCCTGTCTTGATGCTGACCGCCTTTCAGGATGAGGAATACAAGATGACTGCCTTTGCTTCTCTGGCAGATGGCTATCTGGAAAAGCCCTTCTCCCTCTCCCTCTTAAAAGTGAGGGTGGATGCAATTTTCAAGAGATACTACGATACAGGACGAATCTTCTCTTATAAAGATGCCAGGGTGGATTTTGAGAGCTACAGTGCCAGTCTAGCAGGTCAAGAAGTGCTTATCAATGCCAAAGAGTTGGAAATTCTGGACTATCTGGTGAAAAATGAAGGCCGGGCCTTGACTCGGTCTCAGATAATCGATGCCGTCTGGAAAGCGACAGATGAGGTTCCCTTTGACCGTGTCATTGATGTTTATATTAAGGAATTGCGGAAAAAACTAGACCTGGACTGCATCCTCACTGTGCGCAATGTTGGTTATAAATTGGAGCGAAAATGAGACGAACAGGTTTATTTACAAAGATATTTATCTATACCTTCTCGATATTTAGTGTTCTGGTTATCTGCCTTCATTTAGCTATTTATTTTCTATTTCCCTCGACTTATCTGAGTCATCGTCAGGAAACCATTGGCCAGAAAGCGACAGCTATTGCCAAGTCCCTAGAAGGAAAGGATAGGCAGAGCATCGAGCAAGTGTTAGAGCTGTATTCCCAGACTAGTGATATCAAGGGGGTCGTTAAGGGCGAGATGACAGAGGACAAGTTAGAAGTCAAGGACAGCATTCCTCTGGATACGGACCGTCAGACCACCTCTCTCTTTATTGAGGAGCGTGAGGTGACAACGCAAGATGGTAGCACCATGACTCTCCAGTTTCTGGTTTCTATGGATTTGCAAAAGGAAGCAGAGCAAATCAGTCTCCAATTTCTTCCCTATACCTTGCTGGCATCCTTTCTAATTTCCCTCTTGGTGGCCTACATCTATGCTCGGACCATTGTTGCCCCGATCTTGGAAATCAAACGGGTGACTCGTAGAATGATGGAACTGGATTCCCAAGTGCGATTGCGCGTGGATTCTAGGGATGAGATTGGTGATCTCAAGGAACAAATCAATAGCCTCTACCAGCATCTTTTGACTGTCATTGCAGACTTGCATGACAAGAATGAAGCCATTCTCCAGCTGGAGAAGATGAAGGTCGAATTCCTACGAGGGGCTTCTCATGAACTGAAAACACCGCTGGCTAGTTTGAAAATCCTGATCGAAAACATGAAAGAGAATATCGGTCGTTATAAGGATAGAGACCAGTATCTGGGAGTTGCCTTGGGGATTGTGGATGAACTCAATCACCATGTTCTGCAGATACTTTCCCTCTCTTCTGTGCAGGAGTTGCGAGATGATAGGGAAGAAATTGACCTCCTCCAGATGACACAAAGTCTGGTTAAGGATTATGCCTTGCTCGCCAAGGAAAGAGAGCTCCAGATTGACAATAGTTTGACCCATCAGCAGGCTTATCTAAACCCATCAGTTATGAAGTTGATTCTTTCTAATCTCATCAGCAATGCCATCAAGCACTCTGTTCCAGGTGGCTTGGTTGGCATTGGAGAAAGAGAAGGGGAACTCTTTATCGAGAATAGCTGTAGCTCAGAAGAACAAGAAAAACTAGCCCAGTCTTTTTCTGATAATGCTAGTCGCAAGCCCAAAGGGCCTGGGATGGGACTCTTTGTGGTCAAGAGTCTATTGGAACATGAAAAATTAGCTTATCATTTCGAGATGGAGGAGAATCGTTTAACCTTCTTCATAGCTTTTCCAAAAGTCGCCCAAGACTAGAGATAGAAAGGGTTTACATGGATGAAGCTAGAAGAAATTAAATCGAAACTACGGGAAAAACTAGATTTTTTTGTCAAAAAGTGATAAAATGAACAATGTAAATGGGGTGACCCATAAAAATATACAGGAGGCCTGATAAAATGGCAATCGTTTCAGCAGAAAAATTTGTCCAAGCAGCTCGTGACAACGGTTATGCAGTTGGTGGATTTAACACAAACAACCTTGAGTGGACTCAAGCTATCTTGCGCGCAGCAGAAGCTAAAAAAGCTCCAGTTTTGATCCAAACTTCAATGGGTGCTGCTAAATACATGGGTGGTTACAAAGTTGCTCGCAACTTGATCGCTAACCTTGTTGAATCAATGGGTATCACTGTACCAGTAGCTATCCACCTTGACCACGGCCACTACGAAGATGCACTTGAGTGTATCGAAGTTGGTTACACTTCAATCATGTTTGACGGTTCACACCTTCCAGTTGAAGAAAACCTTAAATTGGCTAAAGAAGTTGTTGAAAAAGCACACGCTAAAGGTATCTCAGTAGAAGCTGAAGTTGGTACTATCGGTGGTGAAGAAGACGGAATCATCGGTAAAGGTGAATTGGCTCCAATCGAAGACGCTAAAGCAATGGTTGAAACTGGTATCGACTTCTTGGCAGCTGGTATCGGTAACATCCACGGTCCTTACCCAGCAAACTGGGAAGGTCTTGACCTTGACCACTTGCAAAAATTGACAGAAGCTCTTCCAGGATTCCCAATCGTATTGCACGGTGGTTCAGGTATTCCTGATGAGCAAATCCAAGCAGCTATCAAACTTGGTGTTGCCAAAGTTAACGTTAACACTGAATGCCAAATCGCATTCGCTAACGCAACTCGTAAATTTGCTCGTGACTACGAAGCAAACGAAGCAGAATACGATAAGAAAAAACTCTTCGACCCACGTAAATTCTTGGCTGACGGTGTAAAAGCTATCCAAGCATCGGTTGAAGAACGTATCGACGTATTCGGTTCAGAAGGTAAAGCATAATCTAGCTGAATAATACAGATAAAACCTGCCTGTGAGGGTGGGTTTTTTGATTTCAAGCTACTCGTTTTAGTATAGTAAACTGAATCTAGACTAGCACAATGCTGCTTCTATAGCGTTTTGAAACTAGAACAGGACAATATAACTGTTAAAATATTTCTATAAATTCATTTGATTTTCCTAATCAATTTGTTCGTATCCTATTTCACTCTACTATAAAATAGTCTTATCAATTGATTTGAATTCCAAAATTTCATCGCTCTGGTCTTATTTCATTTGGCTATAAAAAACTCTCCTGGGGAATCCCAGGAGAGTATGAGTACTTATTTGAACTTGAATCCTTCGTAAATAAGCTCTGCTTTTGGATTTTGTTTCTTAATCTGTTTGGCAAGTGTCTTCATCATAGAAAGGGGACCACACATATAGACGGTTGCATGTTCGGGCACTTCTTTTTGTTCAAAATTAAGATAGCCGTCTTTCGTACTGTCGATTAGATGGAGTTCAAAATTAGGATTTTTCTGAGCATAGTTACGGAGTAAATCTAGGTAGACTGCATTTTCATCTCCACGGAAGCTATAGTAGAAGTGAACCTGTTTATCTAAAATAGGATGTTCACGGATGTAAGAGATGAAGGGGGTGATCCCAATACCTCCAGCAATCCAAACCTGATTTTCTCGTCCTTCTTCTATGATCATGTGTCCGTAAGCTCTGTCTAGGGTTACTTTGCTGCCGGCTTGAAGATTATCATAGATATTATTGGTATGGTCGCCTGAATTTTTAACAGTAAAGTAAAGAGTTTGGCCATGACCTCCTGAGATAGAAAAGGGATGCGGAGCACTTTCAAAGCCTTCTTGGAAAATCTTTAGAAAGGCAAATTGTCCTGATTGATAGTTGAAAGGTCTGCTAAGATGGATTTGAATTTCTCTAGTATCGTGATTTAAGCGTTTGAGATGGGTAATTTTCCCTAGATAGGGGAAGGAAATCTTTTGATATAGAAAAATGATATAAAAACCAGCCAGTAAGCCTAAAAGGGCATAGCTACCAACAAGAAAACTTAGAAGATTAAATGTAAGGAGACGATTGCCCATTATCATGTAGATGTGAAAGAGTCCTAAAATATAGGCTAGGTAAACCAGGCGGTGAATCCATCGCCAAGCTTCGTATTGGATGTATTTGCCTAAATAGGCGACAAGGATGATGCTGGCAAAGATATAGATGGCAAGATTACCAAACTGAGCAGCTAAGCGAGAGCCCCACAAACCGCCCATACTAAAGTTATGAAAGATTAGTAGGATGATTGAGAGAAAGGCTGTGAATTTGTGGACGGTGTAGACCTTCTCCAAACCGTGAAACCAGCTTTCTAGTAGTGGGAGACGAGTGGCTAGGATAAAAGTCAGAGATAGGCTTGTTAAAGCTAGTCCTGGAATCATGAATTGGGGAGAAGTGTTCATCCAAGTCAAAAGAGTCAAGATAAAACTAGCTATGATAAAGAGTAGTCCTTTGATTGATTTCATAGAAAATTCCATTTCATTTAGATTTCGATTTGTTGTAAATGAATTTGTTACATTTTATCATAGAAAATGTATGGTGTCAAATCTAGGTGTGTAAATCTCTGTTCTTATAAAAAACTCTCCAATTGAACTGGAGAGTGGCTGTTTATACTCAATGAAAATCAAAGAGCAAACTAGGAAGCTAGCCCGCAGGCTGCTCAAAACACCGTTTTGAGGTTGTGGATAGAACTGAC
>NZ_VMLM01000026.1:19360-35959 GCF_013276695.1 Streptococcus sp. 4155 | reverse complement strand
AACCATACATACGGCAAGGTGAAGCTGACGTGGTTTGAAGAGATTTTCGAAGAGTATTATTCTGCAGCTTGTTGCCAACGTTTTGCTAGCATATGAGATAGGCTAGAAATGGCTAGGTTAAAGCTGAAGTAGATGAGGGCAATCAGTATATAAAGACTGAAGACCTGCTCTGGTTCGAAATAACGGCCCATGAGAATTTGGCTGGCTCCAAAGAGTTCTTGTAGGGCGATAACAGAGTAGAGGAGACTGGTATCCTTAATCACGGTTACAAACTGAGAAATGATGGCTGGCAGCATTTTACGAATGGCTTGTGGGAGAATGATGTAGTAGAGGATTTGGGCTGAAGTGAAGCCTTGTGACATTCCTGCTTCGTACTGCCCCTTGGCTACGGCATTGAGACCGCCTCGGATAATCTCAGCTAAAGCCGCTGATGTAAAGAGTGTGAAGGCAGTGATTCCTGCTGGAGTGGATTTCATCTTGAAAATTAAAAAGATAGTAAAGATCCAGAGAAGGTTGGGAACGTTGCGCACAAATTCGATATAAATGCTGGAAATAATGCGCAAGACAGGATTTTTGCCATTTCTCATGACAGCTAGCACCGTACCGATAAGGGTAGAGAGGACGATGGCAATCAGAGAAATGTAGAGGGTCAAGCCAAATCCTTTAAAGATAAAGACTAGGTTATCTGGGGTCAAAACTTCTAAAATGGATTCCATAGTAACCTCCTAAAGTGAATAGGCTTTTTTATTAGCTTGTTCCATCTTGCGACCAAACTGGGCAACAGGGAAGCATAGAGAAAAGTAGAGAAGGGCAGCGCCTAGAAAGGCTGGAATGTAGTTTCCGTTAAGTGCTGACCAAGACTTGGTCACAAACATCAAGTCCACTCCAGAGATGATAGCGACTGTTGAGGTGTTCTTGATGAGGTTGACAATTTGGTTGGTCAAAGGAGGGAGAATGATGCGGTCAGCAACTTCACGGGCAAAGCCCATTTCATGGGTAACGATGATCATGTTCATCCCGTCATGTGCCAGTTTTTGCATAACTGCTAGTACATCTCCGATAGTCTCAGGGTCAAGGGCAGATGTTGGCTCATCAAAGAGAAGGAGTTCAGGATGCATAGCGAGTCCACGAGCAATGGCGATTCGTTGTTTTTGTCCACAAGATAGCATGGCTGGATAAGAATCTTTTTTATCCCACATATTTACAAATTCCAGATATTTTTGAGCTGTTTTTTCAGCTTCTTTTTATCAATTCCTAGAACTTTTATGGGTGCGAGTGTTACGTTTTCTAACACTGTTTTATGCGGATAGAGGTTAAAATGCTGGAAAACCATGCCGACTTCCTTACGAAGAGGCACCAAATCTTTCTGGCTGGCACCAGCAACTTGGTGGCCATTGACTAGAAGACTTCCCTTGTCAACAGCCTCCAAACCATTGATGGTGCGGATAAGAGTGGATTTTCCAGAACCAGATGGTCCGAGTAGGACAACGACTTGTCCTTTTTCAAAACGGAGATTGATGTCGCGGAGTGCGTGGTAGTCTCCGTAATATTTTTCGACGTGTTCAAATTCTACTAAAGCCATAAGGAGTCTCCTTTGCATTAGATTTTATAACATGATTCTGCACCAAAAGATTTGTCTTGTCAAATCATATCTGAAAAAATTCACTAAAATTTTATAAAAAAGCAATCTGGATAGAGAAAACGTCTAAATCATGTTATAATGAAGCAATAGAATTCTTAGAAAGAGTGGATGTCTTTTTGATAACACCTACTTATGAATGGCAGTTTGCCCCGCAGGTAGAAGATGCGGATTTTACAAAGATAGCCAAGAAGGCTGGACTGGGTCCTGAGGTGGCTCGGTTATTGTTTGAGAGAGGGATTCAGGACCAAGAAAGTCTGAAGAAGTTTTTAGAACCTTCCTTGGAGAATTTGCATGACCCTTATCTGCTCCATGATATGGACAAGGCAGTGGAACGGATTCGTCAGGCCATTGAAGAAGGGGAAAATATTCTCGTTTATGGAGACTACGATGCGGATGGCATGACTTCGGCTTCGATTGTGAAGGAAAGTTTGGAACAACTTGGTGCTGAGTGCCGAGTTTACCTGCCAAATCGTTTTACCGATGGCTATGGCCCTAATGCTAGTGTTTATAAATACTTTATCGAGCAAGAAGGGATTTCCTTGATTGTGACGGTGGACAATGGGGTTGTTGGTCATGAGGCTATTGCATTGGCTCAGTCTATGGGAGTAGATGTCATTGTGACTGACCACCATTCCATGCCTGAAACCCTACCAGATGCCTATGCCATCGTTCATCCTGAACATCCGGATGCGGACTATCCTTTCAAATATTTGGCTGGTTGTGGAGTTGCTTTCAAGTTGGCTTGTGCCCTGTTAGAAGAAGTACAAGTGGAATTGCTTGATTTGGTCGCTATTGGTACCATTGCTGATATGGTTAGTTTGACAGATGAGAACCGTATCTTGGTTCAGTATGGTCTGGAAATGTTGGGACATACTCAGCGCATTGGTTTACAAGAAATGCTGGATATGGCTGGGATTGCCGCCAACGAAGTAACAGAAGAAACGGTTGGTTTCCAGATTGCTCCTCGTTTGAATGCCTTGGGCCGCTTGGATGATCCCAATCCTGCTATTGATTTGCTGACTGGCTTTGACGATGAGGAAGCTCACGAGATTGCCCTCATGATTCATCAGAAAAACGAAGAGCGCAAGGAAATCGTCCAGTCTATCTATGAAGAAGCTAAGACCATGGTGGATCCTGAGAAGAAGGTTCAAGTCTTGGCCAAGGAAGGCTGGAATCCTGGGGTTCTAGGGATCGTGGCTGGTCGTTTGTTGGAAGAATTAGGGCAGACAGTCATCGTTCTCAATATAGAAGACGGTCGTGCCAAGGGTAGTGCTCGTAGTGTGGAAGCGGTCGATATTTTTGAGGCTCTGAATCCTCATCGAGACCTCTTCATCGCATTTGGCGGTCATGCTGGTGCGGCTGGCATGACGCTGGAAGTTGAGAAACTCTCGGATTTATCTCAGATTTTAGAAGACTATGTCCGTGAAAAAGGTGCAGATGCTGGTGGCAAGAACAAGTTAAACCTAGATGAAGAGCTGGATTTGGAGACACTTAGCTTGGAAACGGTCAAAAGTTTTGAACGTTTGGCACCTTTTGGCATGGACAATCAGAAACCTGTCTTTTATATAAAGGATTTTCAGGTCGAAAGTGCCCGTACTATGGGGGCAGGCAATGCTCATCTCAAGTTGAAAATTTCCAAGGGTGAGGCGAGTTTTGAAGTGGTAGCCTTTGGCCAAGGCAGATGGGCGACAGAGTTTTCTCAAACCAAGAATCTAGAGTTGGCAGTCAAATTGTCTGTCAACCAATGGAATGGCCAAACTGCCCTCCAGTTGATGATGGTGGATGCGCGTGTGGAGGGTGTTCAACTTTTTAACATTCGTGGGAAAAATGCAGTCTTGCCAGAAGGGGTTCCAGTCTTGGATTTTGATGAAGAACTGCCAGATATAGCGACTAGTGAAGCTGTGGTTGTAAAAACCATTCCTGAGGATATTACCTTGTTGAAGACCATTTTTCAGGAGCAGAATTTTTCTGCTGTTTATTTCAAAAATGACATTGACAAGGCCTACTATTTGACAGGCTATGGGACTAGAGATCAGTTTGCCAAATTGTACAAGACCATCTACCAGTTCCCAGAGTTTGATATTCGCTACAAGCTGAAAGATTTGGCTACTTATCTTAATATCCAACAAATCTTGCTGGTCAAGATGATTCAAGTATTTGAAGAGCTAGGCTTTGTGACGATCAAAGATGGTGTCATGACAGTCAATAAAGAGGCACCAAAGCGGGAGATCGGAGAAAGTCAGATTTATCAAAATCTCAAACAAACCGTCAAAGACCAAGAAATGATGGCGCTAGGTACCGTGCAAGAAATTTATGACTTTTTAATGGAAAAAGAATAGCAGATGGAAAAGAGTTGGGCAACCAGCTCTTTTTTGAAAACAAATCTTCATTTTGAAAATCATCAAAAAAATGGTATAATGGTAGGAAAAGATTCGGCTAACAGTAATAGTGCTTATAGAATAAGAGGGTAAGCAACCCTATAATCAAGATAAACTAAGATTTTGGAGGAAAAATGAGTAATATTAGTTTAACAACACTTGGTGGTGTACGTGAAAATGGGAAAAATATGTACATTGCTGAAATTGGAGAGTCCATTTTTGTTTTGAATGCAGGGTTAAAATATCCCGAAAATGAACAATTAGGGGTCGATGTGGTGATTCCAAAGATGGACTACCTTTTTGAAAATAAAGATCGAATTGCTGGGGTATTTTTAACTCACGGACATGCAGATGCTATTGGTGCTCTACCTTATCTCTTGGCAGAGGCTAAAGTTCCTGTATTTGGGTCTGAGTTGACCATTGAGTTGGCAAAGCTCTTTGTCAAAGGAAATGATGCCGTTAAGAAATTTAATGATTTCCATGTCATTGATGAGAATACGGAGATTGATTTTGGTGGGACAGTGGTTTCCTTCTTCCCTACGACTTACTCCGTTCCAGAGAGTCTGGGAATTGTCTTGAAGACATCGGAAGGAAGCATCGTTTATACAGGTGACTTCAAATTTGACCAAACGGCTAGTGAATCTTATGCAACTGATTTTGCTCGTTTGGCAGAGATTGGTCGTGACGGCGTCCTGGCTCTCCTCAGTGATTCGGCCAATGCAGACAGCAATATTCAGGTGGCTAGTGAAAGTGAAGTTAGGGATGAAATTACCCAAACTATTGCTGACTGGGAAGGTCGTATCATCGTTGCAGCTGTTTCCAGTAATCTTTCTCGTATTCAGCAGATTTTTGACGCTGCGGATAAAACAGGTCGACGTATCGTCTTGACAGGATTTGATATTGAAAATATCGTCCGCACAGCGATTCGTCTTAAGAAGTTGTCTTTAGCCAACGAAATTCTCTTGATTAAGCCTAAAGATATGTCTCGCTTTGAAGACCATGAGTTGATTATTCTTGAGACAGGTCGTATGGGTGAACCTATCAATGGACTTCGTAAGATGTCGATTGGTCGCCATCGTTATGTAGAAATCAAGGATGGGGACCTGGTCTATATTGCTACGGCTCCGTCTATTGCTAAAGAAGCCTTTGTTGCGCGTGTAGAAAATATGATTTATCAGGCAGGTGGGGTTGTCAAATTGATTACCCAAAGTTTACATGTATCAGGGCACGGAAATGTGCGTGATTTGCAGCTGATGATCAATCTTTTGCAACCTAAGTACCTCTTCCCTGTCCAAGGGGAGTATCGTGAGTTGGATGCTCACGCTAAGGCTGCCATGGCAGTTGGGATGTTGCCAGAACGCATCTTCATTCCTAAAAAGGGGACGACCATGGCTTACGAGAATGGAGACTTTGTTCCAGCTGGTGCGGTTTCGGCAGGGGATGTCTTGATTGACGGAAATGCTATCGGTGATGTTGGTAATGTAGTCCTTCGTGACCGTAAGGTCTTGTCAGAGGACGGTATTTTCATCGTTGCAATTACCGTTAATCGTCGTGAGAAGAAAATTGTGGCCAAGGCACGTGTTCACACGCGTGGATTCGTTTATCTCAAGAAGAGCCGCGATATTCTCCGTGAAAGTTCAGAATTGATTAACCAAACGGTAGAAGACTATCTTCAAGGAGATGACTTTGACTGGGCAGATCTTAAAGGCAAGGTTCGGGATAATCTGACCAAGTATCTCTTTGATCAAACTAAGCGTCGTCCAGCTATTCTACCAGTAGTCATGGAAGCAAAATAATCATTGAAATAAGTAAAGATAAAGTCTAGTTTCGGCTTTTTCTTATCGGAAAATAGAAGGAGAAAATCATGGCAGTAATGAAAATCGAGTATTACTCACAAGTTTTGGATATGGAGTGGGGGGTGAATGTCCTCTACCCTGATGCCAATCGAGTGGAAGAACCAGAGTGTCAAGATATTCCCGTCTTGTACCTCTTGCACGGGATGTCTGGCAATCATAATAGTTGGCTCAAGCGGACCAATGTAGAACGCTTGCTTCGAGCTACTAATCTCATCGTTGTTATGCCTAATACCAGCAATGGTTGGTATACCGATACCCAGTATGGTTTTGACTATTACTCAGCTCTAGCAGAGGAATTACCAGATGTTCTGAAACGCTTCTTCCCTAATATGACTAGTAAGCGTGAAAAGACCTTTATCGCTGGTCTCTCTATGGGAGGCTACGGCTGTTTCAAGCTGGCTCTTGCGACCAATCGTTTCTCTCATGCAGCTAGTTTTTCAGGTGCTCTTAGCTTTCAAGAGTTTTCTCCTGAGAGCCAAAATCTGGGAACACCTGCTTATTGGAGAGGTGTGTTTGGGGAGATTAAAGATTGGACAGCTAGCCCCTATTCTCTTGAAAGTCTGGCTAAAAAATCGGACAAAAAGACCAAGCTCTGGGCTTGGTGTGGCGAACAGGATTTCTTGTATGAAGCCAATAATCTAGCAGTGAAAAATCTCAAAAAAATAGGATTTGATGTGACCTATAGCCATAGCGCTGGAACCCATGAGTGGTATTATTGGGAAAAACAATTGGAACGGTTCTTAGCAACCCTACCGATTGATTTCAAATTAGAAGAGAGATTGACTTAGTTTGAACTTCAGCATAGGGGGAGTAGGACTAAAATAAAATATGTTTTCACTAGACTTTTCAAACGAAAGTAGTAGAATAGTAATAAGATATTGGAGGAAAGAGAGTAGGAAATGTACCGTTATCAAATTGGCATTCCCACATTAGAATATGATCAGTTTGTCAAAGAACATGAATTAGCCAATGTATTACAAAGTAGTGCTTGGGAAGAAGTGAAGTCTGATTGGCAACATGAGAAGTTTGGTGTTTACAGGGAAGAAAAATTACTGGCGACAGCTAGTATTTTGATTAGAACTCTTCCGCTAGGCTATAAAATGTTTTACGTCCCAAGAGGACCTATATTGGATTATGGAGATACAGAACTCTTGAGTTTTGTCATTCAGTCCATTAAGTCTTATGCTCGTAGCAAGAGAGCTATTTTTGTGACTTTTGACCCAAGTATTTGCCTGTCTCAAAGTTTAATTAATCAGGAAAAAACAGAATTTCCTGAAAATCTGGCTATTATTGATAGTTTGCAACAAATGGGAGTAAGGTGGTCAGGAAAAACAGAGGAAATGGGAGACACCATTCAACCTCGTATTCAGGTGAAAATATACAAGGAAAATTTTGAAGAAGATAAACTTTCCAAGTCAACAAAACAGGCTATTCGAACAGCACGGAATAAGGGGGTAGAGATTCAATTTGGTGGAACTGAATTATTGGACTCTTTTTCCTTTTTGATGAAAAAAACCGAGAAGCGGAAAGAGATTCATTTGAGGAATGAAGCCTATTATAAAAAGTTGTTAGATAATTTTAAGGACAAGGCCTACATCACCTTGGCAACCTTGGATGTCTCTAAACGTTCGCAAGAATTAGAAGAACAGTTAGCGAAAAACAGAGCCTTGGAAGAGACCTTTACTGATTCGACTCGAACTTCAAAAGTAGAAGCGCAGAAGAAGGAAAAAGAACGTTTGTTAGAGGAATTGACTTTCCTGCAGGAATATATGGATGCAGGTCAAGCAAGAGTTCCCTTAGCGGCTACCTTGACTTTAGAATTCGGACAAACTTCTGTCAATCTATACGCAGGAATGGATGAAGATTTTAGACGTTATAAAGCTCCTATTTTGACCTGGTATGAGACAGCTCGATATTCCTTTGAACGTGGCATTTTATGGCAAAATTTAGGAGGCGTCGAGAATGCTTTAGATGGTGGACTCTATCGTTTTAAAGCTAATTTTAATCCAACGATCGAAGAATACTTGGGTGAATTTACAATTCCTACCCATCCTCTCTATCCTCTGTTAAGACTTGCTCTTGATTTCCGTAAAACATTAAGAAAAAAACATAGAAAGTAAGTATATGGCACTAACTACACTCACGAAAGAAGAGTTTCGTACTTATTCTGATCAGGTTTCTTCTCGTTCCTTTATGCAATCTGTTCAGATGGGGGACTTGTTAGAAAAAAGAGGGGCTCGAATTGTTTATCTTTCTTTGAAACAAGGAGGAGAGATTCAAGTTGCAGCTCTGGTTTATAGCTTGCCCATGCTGGGTGGTCTGCATATGAAGATCAATTCGGGGCCGATTTATACCCAACAAGATGCTCTTCCAGTTTTTTATGCGGAGTTAAAAGAATATGCCAAGCAAAATGGTGTATTAGAGCTGCTTGTAAAACCTTATGAAACTTATCAAACTTTTGATAGCCAAGGTAATCCAATAGATGCTGAGAAAAAAAGTGTCATTCAAGGTTTAACTGATTTAGGTTATCAATTTGATGGATTGACAAGAGGTTACCCAGGTGGAGAACCAGATTGGTTATACTATAAAGATTTAACTGAATTAACTGAAAAGAGTTTGCTTAAAAGTTTTAGCAAAAAGGGTAAACCCTTGGTGAAAAAGGCTGAAACCTTTGGCATTCGGTTGAAAAAGTTAAAACGTGAAGAACTATCGATTTTTAAGAATATAACAAAAGAAACCTCTGAACGTAGAGAATATAGTGATAAAAGTTTAGAATATTATGAGCATTTTTATGATACTTTTGGAGAACAAGCGGAGTTTCTCATAGCAAGCTTAAATTTTTCGGACTATATGAGCAAATTGCAAGGTGAACAAAGTAAACTAGAAGAAAACTTGAACAAGTTGCGACTTGATTTGAGTAAAAATCCTCATTCTGAGAAAAAACAAAATCAACTGAGAGAATATTCTAGTCAATTTGAAACATTTGAAGTTCGAAAAGCAGAAGCGCGAGACTTGATTGAAAAATATGGAGAAGAAGATATTGTTTTAGCCGGGAGTTTATTTGTTTATATGCCTCAGGAAACGACTTACCTCTTTAGTGGTTCCTACACTGAGTTTAATAAATTCTATTCCCCTGCACTGCTTCAAAAATATGTTATGTTGGAAAGCATAAAACGTGGAATACCTAAATACAACTTCCTAGGCATTCAAGGGATTTTTGATGGAAGTGATGGTGTTTTGCGTTTTAAACAGAATTTTAATGGCTATATTGTACGCAAAGCAGGTACTTTCCGTTACCATCCATCTCCTTTAAAATACAAAGCTATCCAGTTACTCAAAAAAATAGTAGGACGTTAAGATGAAAAAGTCAGTATTTAGCTTTCTTTTAGCTTCTTTTAGTAAAATAATTTTTATTTGCTAGAAAGGTGGAGAGACATGCGCTGGCTTTTTCGTTTGATAGGGGCTTTCTTTTCTTTTGTGTGGCGTTTGTTTTGGCGTCTGGTTTGGATAGTTGTGCTTTTATGTGTGCTTGCTTTCGGACTTCTCTGGTATCTGAACGGGGATTTTCAAGGAGCGCTAAAGCAAGCAGAACGGTCAGTAAAAATTGGTCAACAAAGTATTGACCAATGGGAGAAAACAGGGCAACTGCCTAAGTTAAGCCAGACAGATAGTCACCAGCATTCTGAAGGAAGGTGGCCGCAGGATTCTGCTCGTATTTACTTGGATCCCCAGATGGATTCAGGCTTTCAAGAGGCGTATTTAGAAGCAATTCAGAACTGGAATCAAACTGGTGCTTTTAACTTTGAACTCGTGACTGAGTCTAGTAAGGCGGATATTACGGCTACGGAGATGAACGACGGAGGCACTCCTGTGGCAGGAGAGGCGGAAAGTCAAACTAATCTCTTAACAGGGCAATTCTTATCCGTAACGGTGCGCTTGAATCATTATTATCTGTCCAATCCTGACTATGGCTATTCCTATGAGCGCCTTGTCCATACGGCAGAACATGAGTTGGGGCATGCGATTGGCTTGGATCATACAGATGAGAAGTCTGTCATGCAACCAGCAGGTTCTTTTTATGGTATCCAGGAAGAGGATGTTGAAAGACTTCGAAAATTATATGAGACCAATGAGTAGGGGACTATTTTTCCCTACTTTTTTGCTATAATGGAATTATGAACAACTTGATTAAATCAAAACTAGAGCTCTTGCCGACCAGCCCTGGTTGTTACATTCACAAGGATAAAAACGGCACCATTATCTATGTAGGAAAGGCTAAAAATCTGCGTAACCGCGTGCGGTCCTATTTCCGTGGAAGTCATGATACCAAAACAGAGGCTTTGGTGTCTGAAATTGTAGATTTTGAATTTATCGTTACGGAGTCTAATATTGAGGCACTTCTCCTAGAAATCAACCTGATCAAGGAAAATAAGCCTAAATACAATATCATGCTCAAGGATGACAAGTCCTATCCCTTCATCAAAATCACTAATGAGCGCTATCCACGCTTGATTATCACTCGTCAGGTCAAGAAGGACGGAGGTCTCTACTTTGGTCCCTATCCAGATGTAGGAGCAGCCAATGAAATCAAGCGACTACTGGATCGGATTTTCCCTTTTCGTAAGTGTACCAATCCACCGTCTAAGGTCTGTTTTTACTACCATATCGGCCAATGCATGAGCCACACCATCTGTAAGAAGGATGAGGACTATTTCAAGTCTATGGCTCAGGAGGTTTCTGATTTTCTGAAAGGGCAAGATGATAAAATCATTGATAACCTCAAGGGCAAAATGGCAGCGGCGGCTCAGACTATGGAGTTTGAACGTGCGGCGGAATACCGTGACCTGATTCAGGCTATTGGAACGCTTCGAACCAAGCAACGGGTCATGGCTAAGGATCTCCAAAATCGCGATGTCTTTGGCTACTATGTGGATAAGGGCTGGATGTGTGTGCAAGTTTTCTTTGTTCGTCAGGGCAAGCTCATCGAGCGCGATGTCAATCTCTTCCCCTACTTCAATGATCCAGATGAGGATTTCTTGACCTATGTGGGACAATTCTATCAAGAAAAATCTCACCTAGTTCCCAATGAGGTACTGATTCCGCAGGATATTGACGAAGAAGCTGTCAAGGCTTTGGTGGATACCAAGATTCTTAAGCCTCAACGTGGAGAGAAAAAACAGCTGGTCAATCTAGCCATAAAAAATGCACGTGTTAGTCTGGAGCAGAAATTTAACCTGCTAGAAAAATCAGTCGAAAAGACCCAAGGAGCTATTGAAAATCTAGGACGTTTGCTCCAAATTCCGACTCCAGTTCGCATCGAGTCCTTCGATAATTCCAACATCATGGGGACTAGTCCTGTTTCAGCTATGGTGGTCTTTGTCAACGGCAAACCAAGTAAAAAAGATTATCGTAAGTATAAAATCAAGACTGTCGTTGGACCAGACGACTATGCCAGTATGCGTGAGGTTATTCGCAGACGTTATGGTCGAGTACAACGAGAAGGTTTGACTCCTCCAGATTTGATTGTCATTGATGGGGGACAAGGTCAAGTCAATATCGCCAAGCAAGTCATCCAAGAGGAACTGGGCTTGGATATTCCCATTGCAGGTCTGCAAAAGAATGATAAGCACCAAACTCATGAATTGCTCTTTGGAGATCCGCTGGAAGTGGTGGACTTGTCTCGTAATTCTCAGGAATTTTTCCTCCTCCAACGTATCCAAGATGAGGTGCACCGCTTTGCTATCACTTTCCATCGCCAACTGCGCTCCAAAAATTCCTTTTCATCACAATTGGATGGGATTGACGGTCTGGGACCTAAACGCAAGCAAAATCTCATGAGGCACTTCAAGTCTCTGACCAAAATCAAGGAAGCAAGTGTGGATGAGATTGTCGAAGTCGGTGTGCCTAGAGTCGTTGCAGAAGCTGTGCAGAGGAAGTTGAACTCGCAGGAAACAGAAACCTTGCCTCAAGTGGCAGAAGAAAGAGTAGATTATCAAACAGAAGGAGACCATCATGAACCATAAAATCGCAATTTTATCAGATATTCATGGCAATGCGACAGCCTTAGAAGCAGTGATTGCAGATGCTAAAACCCAAGGAGTCAGTGAATATTGGATTCTGGGAGATATTTTTCTACCTGGTCCAGGTGCAAATGACTTGGTCGCCCTGCTAAAGGACCTTCCTATCACAGCCAGTGTTCGAGGCAATTGGGATGATTGTGTCCTTGAGGTCTTGGATGGGCAATACGGTTTGGAACATCCAAAAGAAATCCAGCTCATGCGATTGACCCAGTTTTTGATGGAGCGAATGGATCCTGCAACGATTGTCTGGCTACGAAGCTTGCCTTTGCTGGAAAAGAAAGAAATTGACGGATTGCGCTTTTCTATCTCTCATAATTTACCTGACAAAAACTATGGTGGTGACTTGCTAGTTGAGAATGATACAGAGAAATTTGACCAACTCCTCGATGAGGAAACGGACGTGGCAGTCTATGGTCATGTCCACAAGCAGTTGCTTCGTTACGGCAGTCAAGGGCAACAAATCATCAATCCAGGGTCGATTGGCATGCCCTATTTTAATTGGGAGGCGTTAAAAAATCACCGTGCCCAGTATGCCGTGATAGAGGTTGAAGATGGGGAATTGGTCAATATACAATTTCGTAAAGTTGCTTATGATTACGAAGCGGAGTTAGAATTGGCCAAGTCCAAGGGGCTTCCATTTATAGAAATGTATGAAGAATTACGTCGTGAAGATAACTATCAGGGACACAATCTGGAACTCTTAGCCAGCTTAATAGAAAAGCATGGGTATGTAGAGGATGTGAAAGATTATTTTGATTTTTTGTAAAAGTTTCCTAAAATAACCAATGCAAACTAAAAACGATTGGCTGGCCCAATCGTTTTTAATATATCTTATACTCAATGAAAATCAAAGAGCAAACTAGGAAGCTAGCCGTAGGTTGCTCAAAGCACAGCTTTGAGGTTGCAGATAAAGCTGACGTGGTTTGAAGAGATATTCGAAGAGTATTATTGTAACTGAGATTGATCTGGAAGATAAGAACCCCCTAGATAGGTATTACTGAGTTTTTCAAGGGTTCCGTCTTGGTAGAGTTCTTTGAGCGCTTTATCAAATTTATCTTTAAACTCTTTTTGGTCGCTTGAGAAAACGATATAGTTGTTGGGGCTATCGGCAGAAGGTAAATCAACGACTGAGAGGTTTAAGTCACGGTCCTTGATAATCTTTTGAACGGATACCTTGTCAAAAACTAGGAAATCAAACTCTCCGTTAGCAAGGTCTAGGATTCGTTTACCGATATCTTCACCAGAAAAATCGATAGTAGCAGGATTGTCAGGGTGTTTTTGATTCCAGTTATTGATGAATTGAGCGTTTGAAGTTCCAGTATCTTCTTGTGTTGTTTTGCCAGCGATTTGGTCAAGTGAAGTCAGAGGATTTTTCTTGTTGCTGACAAGGACGAGGGGATTGTTTGAAATTGGAAGTGAGTAGAGGTATTTTTCAGCACGCTCTTTTGTGTAACTCAAGTTATTTGCCGCAGCCTGATAGTGACCAGAATCAAGTCCTGGGAAGATGCTCTCCCAGGCAGTTCTTTGGAATTGAATCTCGTAGTCGCTGAGTTTTTCATCCACTGCCTTTAGAACTTCAATATCGAATCCTGTCAGATTGCCTTTATCTTCGTAGTCAAATGGTGGCACATCGCCAGCTGTAGCAAGGACGATTGCCTTTTGAGAATTAGTCTCTTTGGGTGTGGATTGATTCCCACAGGCAACTAAAAAGGGGATGATGGCTAGTAATAGGCTGAATTTTTTCATAATGTCTCCATTCAAATGTAAAGTACTTGCTAGTTTATCAGAAACTTTCTTGATGAACCAATATATATTTTTTATGGCTGTAATAAAAAAACTTAATCATGAAAAATCCCTGCAAGCTCTTTCAAATTATGGTAGAATGGAAGCAGTAGAATTAGAAAAGGAAATCGATTATGAAATTTCTTGAATTAAATAAAAAACGTCATGCGACTAAGCATTTCACTGATAAGCCAGTGGATCCAAAAGATATGCGTACGGCTATCGAAATTGCAACCTTGGCACCAAGTGCCCACAACAGCCAGCCTTGGAAATTTGTAGTGGTGCGTGAGAAAAATGCCGAACTAGCAAAATTGGCTTACGGTTCAAACTTTGAACAGGTATCATCAGCGCCTGTAACCATTGCCCTCTTTACAGACACAAATTTGGCTAAACGCGCTCGTAAGATTGCTCGTGTTGGTGGTGCTAATAACTTTTCTGAAGAGCAACTTCAATATTTTATGAAGAATTTGCCTGCTGAATTTGCACGCTACAATGAACAACAAGTCAGCGACTACCTAGCACTCAATGCAGGTTTGGTTGCTATGAACTTGGTTCTCGCTCTTACAGACCAAGGAATTGGTTCCAATATTATCCTTGGTTTTGACAAATCAAAAGTTAATGAAGTTTTGGAAATCGAAGACCGTTTCCGCCCAGAACTCTTGATCACAGTGGGTTACACAGACGACAAATTGGAACCAAGCTACCGCTTGCCAGTAGATGAAATCATCGAGAAAAGATAGAAAGAAGAAAAAATGACAGCAATTGATTTTACAGCAGAAGTAGAAAAACGCAAAGAAGACCTCTTGGCTGACTTGTTTAGCCTTTTGGAAATCAACTCAGAACGTGATGATAGCAAGGCTGATGCCCAGCATCCATTTGGACCTGGTCCAGTAAAAGCCTTGGAGAAATTCCTTGAAATCGCAGACCGCGATGGCTACCCAACTAAGAATGTCGATAACTACGCAGGACATTTTGAGTTTGGTGATGGAGAAGAAGTTCTCGGCATCTTTGCCCATATGGATGTGGTGCCTGCTGGTAGCGGTTGGGACACAGACCCTTACACACCAACTATCAAAGATGGTCGCCTTTATGCGCGTGGTGCTTCAGATGACAAGGGACCTACAACAGCTTGCTACTATGGTTTGAAAATCATCAAAGAATTGGGCCTTCCAACTTCTAAGAAAGTTCGCTTCATCGTTGGAACAGACGAAGAATCAGGCTGGGCAGATATGGACTACTACTTCGAGCACGTAGGACTCGCCAAGCCAGACTTTGGTTTCTCACCAGATGCTGAATTTCCAATCATCAATGGTGAAAAAGGAAACATCACGGAATACCTCCACTTTGCAGGTGAAAATACAGGTGCAGCCCGTCTTCACAGCTTTACAGGTGGTTTACGTGAAAATATGGTACCAGAATCAGCAACAGCAGTCGTTTCAGGTGACTTGACAGACTTGCAAGCTAAACTAGATGCCTTTGTTGCAGAACACAAACTTAGAGGAGAACTCCAAGAAGAAGCTGGCCAATACAAGGTGACGATCATTGGTAAATCAGCCCACGGTGCTATGCCTGCTTCAGGTGTCAATGGCGCAACTTACCTTGCCCTCTTCCTCAGCCAGTTTGGCTTTGCTGGTCCAGCCAAAGACTACCTTGACATCGCAGGTAAAATTCTCTTGAACGATCATGAGGGTGAAAATCTCAAGATTGCTCATGTGGATGAAAAGATGGGTGCTCTTTCTATGAATGCCGGCGTCTTCCGCTTCGATGAAACAAGTGCTGATAATACCATTGCCCTTAACATCCGCTATCCAAAAGGAACAAGTCCAGAACAAATCAAGTCAATCCTAGAAAACTTGCCAGTTGCTTCTGTCAGTCTATCAGAACATGGTCATACCCCTCACTATGTGCCAATGGAAGATCCACTTGTGCAAACCTTGTTGAATGTCTATGAAAAACAAACAGGCCTTAAAGGTCATGAACAAGTCATCGGTGGTGGAACCTTTGGTCGCTTGTTAGAGCGCGGAGTTGCCTATGGTGCTATGTTCCCAGACTCGATTGATACCATGCACCAAGCCAATGAATTTATCGCCTTGGACGATCTCTTCCGAGCAGCAGCAATCTATGCCGAAGCTATTTACGAATTGATCAAATAAAACGATAGAAGTCTGAGATCTTATGCTTGGACTTCTTTTTGGAGGGAAAGTAGATGTCTCAAATCGAAAGAATCAAACAGGCTATCATGGCGGATTCGCAGAATGCCAGCTATACAGAGCGTGGCATTGAGCCTCTCTTTGCAGCGCCAAAAACTGCTCGCATCAATATCATCGGTCAGGCTCCGGGACTTAAAACTCAAGAAGCAGGCCTTTACTGGAAAGATAAAAGTGGTGATCGCTTGCGGTACTGGCTAGGTGTGGATGAAGATACCTTTTACAATTCAGGTTATTTTGCTGTTTTGCCTATGGATTTCTACTTTCCAGGACATGGCAAGTCGGGTGATCTTCCGCCGCGAGCAGGTTTTGCAGAAAAATGGCATCCGCAGCTCTTACAGGAATTGCCTGATATTCAGTTAACCCTCTTGATTGGGCAATATGCCCAAGCCTACTATTTACAGGAGAAAATCAGTGGCAAGGTAACGGAGAGGGTGAAACACTATAAAGACTATCTGCCAACCTATTTTCCACTAGTTCACCCCTCACCACGAAATCAAATCTGGATGGCCAAAAATCCTTGGTTTGAGTCAGAAGTGGTGCCAGATTTGAAAAAAAGAATTAAAACCATTTTATAGTCAATGAAAATCAAAGAGCAAACTAGGAAGCTAGCCGCAGGTTGCTCAAAGTACAGCTTTGAGGTTGTGGATAGAA
>NZ_VMLM01000026.1:0-19292 GCF_013276695.1 Streptococcus sp. 4155 | reverse complement strand
AAGTCAGTAACCATACCTATGGCAAGGCAACGCTGACGTGGTTTGAAGAGATTTTCGAAGAGTATTAGGAGAAAAAGAATGAAAGAAATAACCTTTGACGCATTTTACCAGCTTTATCAAAACGACCAACTTTCTCTAGTGGACGTGAGAGAAGTGGACGAATTTGAAACTCTTCATTTAGAAGGTGCCCACAACCTACCACTTAGTCAATTGGCTGATACCTATGATCAGTTGAACAAGGACCAGTTACATTATGTTATTTGCAAATCTGGAATGAGATCGGCGCGTGCTTGCCAATTCCTATCAGAACAAGGTTATGATGTTATCAATGTACAAGGTGGCATGACGGCCTTTGAAGAACTCTAAACGTAAGAATTTTCTCCTGCTTGGTGTGGACTGGGTAGGAGAATTTTATTTTTAGACAATTCTCATTTTTAAGAATCTTGAAAACATTCAATATTTACTTCGTGAAGCTTTTTTCATACTCCTATTCATGATATACTAGGTCAGTATTTTATAAATATGAAGGAGATTTTCATGGCTAAAAAAGGTGCCCTAACAGGTTTGCTCCTGTTTGGAATATTTTTTGGTGCGGGGAACTTGATTTTTCCGCCTTCTCTAGGTGCTCTATCTGGAGAACATTTTCTTCCTGCCATCGCAGGTTTTGTTTTTTCAGGCGTAGGTATCGCCGTTTTGACCCTTATTATTGGAACGCTAAATCCTAAAGGATATATTTACGAGATTTCAACAAAGATAGCGCCTTGGTTTGCGACTCTTTACCTCTCAGTTCTTTACTTGTCAATTGGTCCATTCTTTGCTATCCCACGTACAGCTACAACAGCTTACGAAGTAGGGATTAGCCCCCTTTTGTCGGATGCAAATAAAGGTCTTGGTTTGATTGTCTTTACGGTTCTTTACTTTGCAGCAGCCTATTTGATTTCGCTTAATCCATCAAAAATCTTAGACCGTATCGGCCGTATTTTAACGCCAGTCTTTGCGATTTTGATTGTTATCTTGGTTGTTCTGGGAGCTTTCAAATACGGTGGAACAAGTCCTCAAGCTGCTTCAGCTGCTTATCAAGCTTCTGCCTTTGGTACAGGTTTCCTAGAAGGTTATAATACCTTGGATGCCCTTGCTTCAGTTGCCTTTAGCGTAATCGCAGTTCAAACCTTGAAACAACTTGGATTTTCAAGTAAGAAAGAATACATTTCGACTATTTGGGTGGTTGGTATCGTTGTAGCCCTTGCCTTCAGTGCTCTTTACATTGGTTTAGGATTCCTTGGAAATCATTTCCCAGTACCAGCTGAGGCTATGAAGGGTGGAACACCAGGTGTTTACATCTTGTCACAAGCCACTCAAGAAATATTTGGCTCAACAGCTCAACTCTTCCTTGCAGCTATGGTTACCGTAACCTGCTTTACAACAACTGTTGGTTTGATTGTGTCAACAGCTGAGTTCTTTAATGAGCGTTTCCCACAAATCAGCTACAAGGTTTATGCGACAGCCTTTACCTTGATTGGATTTGTCATTGCCAATTTGGGTCTTGATGCGATTATCAAGTACTCAATCCCTGTACTGGTTATCTTGTACCCAATCACCATTGCCATCGTTATGATTGTCATTGTCAACAAATTCGTGGCTCTTTCAAAACCAGGTATGCAGTTGACAATTGCTGTTGTTACAGCTATTGGCATTGCAAGCGTACTAGGAAGCTCCTTTAAGGTTGAATTTTTTGCAAATCTTGTTAGCGTTCTTCCTTTTGCCAAGGCCTCACTCCCATGGTTGGTGCCAGCCATCGTTGGAATCTTGCTCTCATTGGTTCTACCTAACAAGCAAGAAAGTGATGTTTTTGAAATGGAATAATCACTAATACTCTTCGAAAATCTCTTCAAACCGCGTCAACGTCGCCTTGTCGTACTCAAGTACAGCCTGCGGCTAGTTTCCTAGTTTGCTCTTTGATTTTCATTGAGTATAAAATCACTTTTGTAGTCAAGGCTACAGGAGTGATTTTCTTTTTTTATCCGATGATAAATGTGTTATAATAGGTAGCAAAAGAGGTAAATAAATGAATCAAACAGTAGAATATATCAAAGAACTGACAGCTATTGCGTCGCCAACGGGCTTCACTCGTGAGATTTCGGACTATTTAGTCAAGACTTTAGAAGATTTTGGTTGTCAGCCAGTTCGCACAGCCAAGGGCGGTGTCAATGTGACCATTAAAGGTCAAAAAGATGAACAACACCGCTATGTGACTGCCCATGTAGATACGCTGGGTGCTATTGTCCGTGCTGTCAAACCAGACGGCCGTCTCAAATTGGATCGTATCGGTGGCTTTCCTTGGAACATGATTGAAGGAGAAAACTGTACCGTTCATGTGGCTAGTACAGGTCAAAAGCTATCAGGTACCATCCTCATCCACCAAACTTCTTGCCATGTCTACAAGGATGCAGGAACTGCAGAACGCACCCAGGACAATATGGAAGTGCGTTTGGACGCCAAAGTAACCAATGAAAAAGAAACTCGTGCCTTGGGGATTGAGGTCGGTGATTTTATCAGTTTTGACCCACGAACTGTCGTGACAGAGACAGGTTTTATCAAGTCTCGTCATTTGGATGATAAGGTCAGCGCAGCGATTTTGCTTAATCTGCTTCGCATTTATAAGGAAGAGAAGATTGAATTATCTGTAACAACTCATTTTGCCTTTTCAGTCTTTGAAGAAGTGGGACATGGGGCTAACTCTAATATTCCTGCTCAGGTAGTCGAATATCTGGCTGTTGATATGGGAGCTATGGGAGATGACCAGCAAACAGATGAGTACACAGTGTCCATCTGTGTCAAGGATGCTTCTGGACCTTATCACTATGACTTCCGTCAACATTTGGTTGCCTTGGCGAAAGAACAAGATATTCCATTTAAGCTGGATATCTATCCATTTTATGGTTCTGACGCTTCAGCGGCTATGTCTGCAGGGGCAGAGGTTAAACACGCCCTTCTCGGTGCTGGTATCGAGTCTAGCCATTCTTATGAGCGTACTCATATTGACTCGGTGGTTGCAACAGAGCGTATGGTTGATGCTTATCTGAAGAGCGCATTGGTAGACTAATATGTGCCTGATTTGCCAGAGAATTGAGCTCATCAAGAAGGGATAAAATCCCTATTTTGTCAAAGAATTAGGAACAGGATATGTAGTCATTGGAGATCACCAGTATTTTGCAGGCTATAGTCTTTTTCTAGCCAAGGAACACGTTACCGAATTGCACCATTTGAAAAAGGAAACAAGACTACGTTTTCTCGAAGAAATGAGTCTAGTCCAAGAGGCAGTTGCCAAGGCCTTTGCTGCTGAGAAAATGAATGTTGAACTGCTAGGAAATGGCGATGCCCATCTCCACTGGCATTTTTTTCCTAGACGAAGCGGTGATATGAATGGTCACGGTCTCAATGGACGTGGTCCAGTTTGGTGGGTTCCCTTTGAAGAAATGACAGCAGAAACCTGCCAAGCAAAACCGGAAGAGATTAAAAAATTAGTCGAATGTTTATCGTCAGAAGTAGATAAACTATTAGAAATAAAGGAGTAGAAATGAAAAAAAGATACCTTGTCTTGACAGCCTTGATATCCTTGAGTCTAGCAGCTTGTTCACAAGAAAAAGCAAAAAATGAAGACGGAGAAGCTAAGACAGAACAGACAGCCAAGGCTGATGGCACAGTCGGCAGTAAGTCTCAAGGGACTGCCCAGAACAAAGCAGAAGTGGTCAATAAAGGTGATTACTATAGCATTCAGGGTAAATACGATGAAATCATCGTAGCCAATAAACACTATCCTTTGTCGAAAGACTATAATCCGGGGGAAAATCCAACAGCCAAGGCTGAGTTGGTCAAACTCATCAAAGCCATGCAAGAGGCAGGCTTCCCAATCAGTGACCATTACAGTGGCTTTAGAAGTTATGAAACTCAGACCAAACTCTACCAAGATTATGTCAATCAAGATGGGAAAGAAGCTGCCGACCGTTATTCTGCTCGACCTGGCTATAGCGAACACCAGACAGGCTTGGCCTTTGATGTGATTGGGACTGATGGTGATTTGGTAACAGAAGAAAAAGCAGCCCAATGGCTTTTGGATCATGCAGCTGATTATGGCTTTGTTGTCCGTTATCTCAAAGGTAAGGAAAAGGAAACAGGCTATATGGCTGAAGAATGGCACCTGCGTTATGTCGGAAAAGAAGCAAAAGAAATTGCTGCAAGTGGTCTCAGTTTGGAAGAGTATTACGGCTTTGAAGGCGGAGATTACGTCGATTAAAAAATAAACTTTTCTCTTGCAATTCCAGATAAATAGTGTATAATAGATGGGTATGTGAAAAGCATACTTGTGGGAGGTAAAAATCTCTAATTACCGCCAAAACCACAAAGGAGGATTTAAAAATGGCTAAAAAAGTCGAAAAACTTGTAAAATTGCAAATCCCTGCTGGTAAAGCTACACCAGCTCCACCGGTTGGACCTGCTCTTGGTCAAGCTGGTATCAACATCATGGGATTCACAAAAGAGTTCAACGCTCGTACAGCTGACCAAGCTGGGATGATTATTCCAGTTGTTATCTCAGTTTACGAAGATAAATCATTTACTTTCGTTACGAAAACACCACCAGCTGCTGTTCTTTTGAAAAAAGCTGCAGGTGTTGAAAAAGGATCAAGTACACCTAATAAAACTAAAGTTGCTACAGTTACTCGTGCACAAGTACAAGAAATTGCAGAAACTAAGATGCCAGATTTGAACGCAGCAAACGTAGAGTCTGCAATGCGTATGATCGAAGGTACTGCTCGTTCTATGGGATTCACTGTTGTTGACTAATCAATAACACAGTAGAAAATCTCACAGCAGTCTATTAGTTGCTTTTCATACTAGGCAAGTGACTGATACTTGTACTTGGGTACAGCAAGGGAACTTAAGGCCGTAGGAAAAGGAAAGTAATAGACTGAAAACCCGCAAGACTTCATCATTTCGAGGAGTGACGTGGGAGATGAAAATCGATTGAACCACTTACAAGGAGAATAGAAAATGGCTAAAAAAAGCAAACAACTTCGTGCTGCTCTTGAGAAAATCGACAGCACAAAAGCATACAGCGTAGAAGAAGCTGTAGCACTTGCAAAAGAAACTAACTTTGCAAAATTTGACGCAACTGTAGAAGTTGCTTACAACTTGAACATCGACGTTAAAAAAGCTGACCAACAAATCCGTGGAGCAATGGTATTGCCAAACGGTACTGGTAAAACTTCACGCGTTCTTGTTTTCGCACGCGGTGCAAAAGCTGAAGAAGCAAAAGCTGCTGGTGCAGACTTTGTTGGTGAAGATGACCTTGTTGCTAAAATCAACGACGGTTGGTTGGACTTCGACGTAGTTATCGCTACACCTGATATGATGGCTCTTGTTGGACGTCTTGGACGTGTCCTTGGACCACGTAACTTGATGCCAAACCCTAAAACTGGTACTGTAACAATGGATGTTGCTAAAGCAGTTGAAGAGTCTAAAGGTGGTAAAATCACTTACCGTGCTGACCGTGCAGGTAACGTTCAAGCAATCATCGGTAAAGTATCATTTGAAGCTGAAAAATTGGTTGAAAACTTTAAAGCTTTCAACGAAACAATCCAAAAAGCAAAACCAGCTACAGCTAAAGGAACTTACGTAACAAACTTGACTATCACAACTACTCAAGGTGTTGGTATCAAAGTTGACGTAAACTCACTTTAATCAGTAGTTAAAGTAATGTAAAAAAGTTGAAGACGCTATGTCTCAACTTTTTTTGATTTCAAAATCTAGTGGAATGAATCTGGAATAGTCCATCGAGCTTTCTAATACTCTTCGAAAATCTCTTCAAACCACGTCAACGTCGCCTTGCCGTGCGTATGGTTACTGACTTCGTCAGTTCTATCCACAACCTCAAAACAGTGTTTTGAGCTGACTACGTCAGTTCCATCTACAACCTCAAAACAGTGTTTTGAGCAACCTGAGGCTAGTTTCCTAGTTTGCTCTTTGGTTTTCATTGAGTATAACACATTGTTAGAAGTTGGTTTAAATTTCCTAATCAGTTTGTTCACATTTACCTTCGATATATTATATCCCATAGTTAAGGTTGGTCATACAGATGATTATAGTCATGGAGCCGTAAAACTTAGTGTTTCTTTAGTTGACAAAGATGCCATGAAAAAATATCTGTAACTGTAATAGGATATTTTGAAATAAATATAGATGAAAATATCACCGATATTCTATACGTAAATGGTACTGCTATTCTTTGTCCTTATTTACGTTCTATTGTTTCAATAGTTTCGGCAATTGATAGCAGTGAAGCAATGTTGCTACCTACCATTAATGTTTTAGAGTTACTAGATAAATCTCAACCTTTTGAAGAAGAATAATTTATTAGCTCACTAAATTGAGGGTAAGGAAAAGTAAAAGCAGTAAGAAAAATGTCTTGCATTATACAGCAACCTTTTGGGAATGAGTAGATGGATTGAATAAAATTTGATTAAGAGTGGATGATTTATCTGTAGATTATTATTGGACAGTTAGTCTTGAAGTAGTCTAAGAATTAGGTTATAATCAGTAGAAGCCTTGCTAATAATGAGGAGGTTAGTTTATGTATAGTAGACTGAATCTAAAATAGTATGAAACAATTGCTAAAACATTTATAGAAATTAATTTTACTTTTCCAATCAATTTGTTCTCATCTTATTTCAATCCGCTATATATTATGGTATCGAATCTTCATCAGAATGATAAAATTAATCAATTAATATCTGATTATAAACAGAATATGAAAGCTTTTTATATCACTATTGAAAAATTTATACGAGATGATGAAAGTCTTAAGTGTTATTTTACAAAGGTTATTTCAAGTCGTTCCAAGGTAACAAGTCTAAATCAGATTGAAGCTGATAAAACGATACAAAGAAAATATTCAAGTGAGCTAAAAAAATTTATTGGATTTTATAATGAGATTATTTGTGAGGAAAATAGTTTCCTACATGTACGAAAGAGGTGGTCGAGTTGGTTTAGGTAGTCGGTGCGTGAGTTGATAATTCTCAGGGTATGGACTTCTTTTTCATGAATGAGGTAAAAGAGCAGGTATTGTTTAGAGACAATCATTCTGAGCATATTTTCTGGATAGAGGGAGTATCCGATTTTATGATCAAAGTTAATACCGCCCTCTGGTGAGAAGATGAGTAGGTTGGTAATTTAAACTATTCAACTGAATTTTTGATTAAAAGTATTATTTTATGAGAGAAATCCTAATTTCACAATCCATAGGCAAACGCTTGCATTCTGTTTTTTATTGGACTATAATAGATTGGTATAAAGCCTTCTGTAGTAATAAAATATAGAAGGTGTAGAAAGTAAGGATTTAGAATATTTGTAGTTAAAAACACAATGTTGCTATTCCTTATGATAGGGAGATAGATATGGCAATGATAGAAGTGGAACATCTTCAGAAACATTTTGTGAAGATTGTTAAGGAACCGGGCTTGAAGGGGGCTTTGCGCTCCTTTATTCATCCTGAAAAGCAGACCTTTGAAGCGGTCAAGGATTTGACCTTTGAGGTTCCAAAAGGGCAGATTTTAGGATTTATCGGGGCAAATGGTGCTGGGAAGTCGACAACCATTAAAATGCTGACAGGAATTTTGAAACCAACATCTGGTTTTTGTCGGATTAACGGCAAGATTCCCCAGGACAATCGGCAAGATTATGTCAAAGATATTGGCGTAGTCTTTGGACAACGCACCCAGCTATGGTGGGATTTGGCTCTGCAAGAGACCTACACTGTCTTAAAAGAGATTTATGATGTGCCAGACTCGCTCTTTCATAAGCGTATGGACTTTTTGAATGAAGTCTTGGATTTGAAGGACTTTATCAAGGATCCCGTGCGGACTCTTTCACTGGGACAACGGATGCGGGCGGATATTGCGGCCTCCTTGCTCCACAATCCCAAGGTTCTTTTTTTAGATGAGCCGACCATTGGTTTGGACGTTTCGGTTAAGGATAATATTCGTCGGGCAATTACTCAGATCAATCAAGAGGAAGAAACTACCATTCTTTTGACCACTCACGATTTGAGTGATATTGAGCAACTTTGTGATCGGATTTTCATGATTGACAAGGGGAAAGAGATTTTTGATGGAACGGTGAGCCAACTCAAGGAGACCTTTGGTAAGATGAAGACTCTCTCTTTTGAACTGCTACCAGGTCAAAGTCATCTCGTCTCTCACTATGAAGGTCTGTCTGATATGACCATTGATAGACAAGGAAACAGCCTCAACATTGAATTTGATAGTTCTCGCTACCAGTCAGCTGACATTATCAAGCAAACCCTGTCTGATTTTGAAATCCGCGATTTGAAGATGGTGGATACGGATATTGAGGATATTATCCGTCGCTTCTACCGAAAGGAGCTCTAGGATGATCAAATTGTGGAGACGTTATAAACCCTTTATCAATGCAGGGGTTCAGGAGTTGATTACTTACCGAGTCAACTTTATTCTCTATCGGATTGGCGATGTCATGGGGGCTTTTGTGGCCTTTTATCTCTGGAAGGCTGTCTTTGATTCTTCGCAAGAGTCTTTGATTCAGGGCTTTAGTATGGCGGATATCACCCTCTACATCATCATGAGTTTTGTGACCAATCTTCTGACTAGATCCGATTCGTCCTTTATGATTGGGGAGGAGGTCAAGGATGGCTCCATTATCATGCGTTTGTTGCGACCAGTGCATTTTGCGGCCTCCTATCTTTTCACCGAGCTTGGTTCCAAGTGGTTGATTTTTATCAGCGTTGGCCTTCCATTTTTAAGTGTTATTGTCTTGATGAAAATCATATCGGGTCAAGGTATTGTAGAGGTGCTAGGATTAACTGTCATTTATCTTTTTAGCTTAACGCTCGCCTATCTGATTAACTTTTTCTTTAATATTTGCTTTGGATTTTCAGCCTTTGTGTTTAAAAATCTTTGGGGTTCCAACCTACTTAAGACTTCCATAGTGGCTTTTATGTCGGGGAGTTTGATTCCCTTGGCATTCTTTCCAAAGGTTGTTTCAGATATTCTCTCCTTTTTGCCTTTTTCATCCTTGATTTATACTCCAGTTATGATCATTGTTGGAAAATACGATGCCAGTCAGATTCTTCAGGCACTCCTTTTGCAGTTCTTCTGGCTCTTAGTGATGGTGGGATTGTCTCAGTTGATTTGGAAACGGGTCCAGTCCTGTATCACCATTCAAGGAGGTTAGTATGAAAAAATATCAACGCATGCATCTGATTTTTATCAGACAATACATCAAGCAAATCATGGAATACAAGGTGGATTTTGTGGTTGGTGTCTTGGGAGTCTTTCTGACTCAAGGCCTGAATCTCTTATTTCTCAATGTCATCTTTCAACACATCCCATCCCTAGAAGGTTGGACTTTTCAAGAAATTGCCTTTATCTATGGTTTTTCCTTGATTCCTAAGGGCTTGGATCATCTCTTTTTTGACAATCTCTGGGCACTGGGGCAACGCTTGGTGCGAAAAGGAGAATTTGATAAGTATCTGACTCGTCCTATCAATCCTCTCTTTCACATCTTGGTTGAGACCTTTCAGATTGATGCCTTAGGCGAACTCTTGGTCGGTGGTATTTTATTGGGAACAACCATGACCAGCATTGCTTGGACTCTTCCAAAATTCCTGCTTTTCCTAGTCTGTATTCCTTTTGCGACCTTGATTTATACTTCTCTTAAAATCGCGACAGCCAGCATCGCTTTTTGGACCAAGCAGTCAGGGGCTATGATTTACATTTTCTATATGTTTAATGATTTTGCCAAGTATCCGATTTCGATTTACAATTCTCTTCTTCGTTGGTTGATTAGCTTTATCGTGCCTTTTGCCTTTACGGCCTACTATCCTGCTAGCTATTTTTTGCAGGACAAGGATGTACTCTTTAACATTGGAGGTTTGATTTTGATTTCCCTTGTCTTTTTTGGTATTTCCTTGAAACTATGGGACAGGGGCTTGGATTCTTATGAAAGTGCTGGATCCTAAGATGAAGAAACTCAAAGCCTTGTCTTAGGACAGGCTTTTTCTAATAGAGATGAAAATTCCTTGACATCTATTCTCAGAGTGCTATACTGTAAGTGTAATCGCCGATTTATCTCAGTTGGTAGAGCAAGGCACTCGTAAAGCCTAGGTCACAGGTGAACATATGACTGAAGATTTGAAAAAATAGATATGTATAAATAACCGTTAACCCCAATTATTCACCCCTAATCTAAAAACCCTCCAGAATCCTTGCCTTAGCTTAGATCCTGGATGGTTTCTTTTTTCACCCAATGGGTGTTTTTTACTAGACAAAAAAGAGTTTCCCCTTTATGGTATAAGTGTAGAAAAAAACACAAAAAGAAAGGAAACTCACATGAACAGTTTACCAAATCATCACTTCCAAAACAAGTCTTTTTACCAACTATCTTTCGATGGAGGTCATTTAACCCAGTATGGTGGTCTTATCTTTTTTCAGGAACTTTTTTCCCAGTTGAAACTAAAAGAGCGGATTTCTAAGTATTTAGTAACGAATGACCAACGCCGCTACTGTCGTTATTCGGATTCAGATATCCTTGTCCAGTTCCTCTTTCAACTGTTAACAGGCTATGGAACGGACTATGCTTGTAAAGAATTGTCAGCTGATGCCTACTTTCCAAAATTGTTGGAAGGAGGGCAGCTTGCTTCACAGCCAACCTTATCCCGTTTTCTTTCCAGAACTGACGAGGAAACAGTCCATAGTTTGCGATGCCTCAACCTTGAATTGGTCGAATTCTTTTTACAGTTTCACCAGCTAAACCAACTCATTGTAGATATCGATTCTACCCATTTTACAACTTATGGCAAGCAAGAAGGTGTTGCTTATAACGCCCACTATCGTGCTCATGGCTATCATCCTCTTTATGCTTTCGAGGGGAAGACAGGTTATTGTTTCAATGCCCAGCTTCGTCCTGGTAATCGTTATTGTTCTGAAGAGGCAGACAGCTTTATCACACCTGTTTTAGAACGGTTTAATCAACTTCTCTTTCGAATGGATAGTAGCTTTGCGACCCCAAAATTATACGATTTAATTGAAAAAACAGGGCAATACTACCTCATAAAACTCAAGAAAAATACTGTTCTGAGCCGTCTTGGAGACCTTTCCCTCCCTTGCCCACAGGATGAGGACTTAACCATCTTGCCCCACTCCGCCTACTCAGAAACTCTCTATCAAGCAGGATCTTGGTCGCACAAGCGTCGTGTCTGCCAGTTCTCTGAACGAAAAGAAGGAAACTTGTTCTACGATGTTATTTCTCTCGTTACAAATATGACGAGTGGAACAAGCCAAGACCAGTTTCAGCTTTATCGTGGACGTGGTCAAGCCGAGAATTTCATCAAGGAGATGAAGGAGGGATTTTTTGGTGATAAAACGGATAGTTCAACCTTAATCAAAAACGAAGTTCGTATGATGATGAGTTGTATCGCCTACAATCTCTATCTTTTTCTCAAACATCTAGCTGGAGGTGACTTCCAAACTTTAACAATCAAACGCTTCCGCCATCTTTTTCTTCACGTGGTAGGAAAATGTGTTCGAACAGGACGCAAGCAGCTCCTCAAATTGTCTAGTCTATATGCCTATTCCGAATTGTTTTCAGCACTTTATTCTAGGATTAGAAAAGTCAACCTGAATCTTCCTGTTCCTTATGAACCACCTAGAAGAAAAGCGTCGTTAATGATACATTAAAGAACAGTCGAGATGAAAAAATCGTGTGACGCACCAAGGGAGGAGTATGCCCTTTTGAGGAAATCTAGCGAGGAAAAATGATACTGGAACAGCAGAAAGTAAAACTGGCCTCATGAGGAGGAAGAAAGTGGCTCATGAGGTCAGGGGTTTTGTAAGTTACATCTAGTTGAGAGAGGTATGAATGATTTGGGGTTAAGTCTTATTCTTAGCGGTTATTTATATTGTTTAATAGCGCTGATATTTCATCAATGATGTTTGACTTTGTGATTTTGGTAGTGGTTCAATTTGATTGCTACTATTTTTGATGGTGTGAATGTTCTGACAATGTACCCCAGCTAACTACGAAAGTTTTTGACTCTATATTTTTAATGTATATTAAAAAATAAATTAACACATATTAATTTTTCTTGACTTAAATTTAAAAAATGATATACTATTTTTATGGAGAGCTAACAATTATATATAAATGTACTACTCTATTTCCTAGATAATACTTAGTAAAACTTTTTATAACAAAGGCTAGCAAAGTTAAAGTTTTCTATCTATTGGAAGTTAAATAAATATGTAAGGAATTAAAATGAAAAAAAGTACAGTATTGTCATTAACCACAGCTGCAGTTATTTTAGCAGCCTATGCCCCTAATGAGGTAGTCTTAGCAGATATATCTAGCTCTGAAGATGCTTTAAATATCTCTGATAAAGAAAAAGTAGTAGTAGATAAGGAAACAGAAAATAAAGAGAAACATGAAGAGATTCATCATGCTATAGAAGCTTCAAAGGATACTGAAGAAAAGAAAACAACAATTATTGAGGAAAAAGAAGTTGTTAGTAAAAATCCTGTGATAGACAATAGCACTAGCAATGAAGAAGCAACAAGCAAAGAAGAAAATTCCAATCAATCCCAAGGAGATAAAGCGGACTCGTCTGCAAGTAAAGACTCAGAAAGTCCCAAAAAAGAGGATAGACTTGTCTATATTGCTGAATTTAAAGATGAAGAGTCTAGAGAAAAAGCAATCAAGGGACTATCCAGTCTTAAGAATACAAAAGTTTTATATACTTATGATAGAATTTTTAACGGTAGTGCCATAGAAACAACTCCAGATAACTTGGACAAAATTAAACACATAGAAGGTATCTCATCGGTTGAAAGGGCACAAAAAGTCCAACCCATGATGAATCATGCCAGAAAGGAAATTGGAGTTGAGGAAGCTATTGATTACCTAAAGGCCATTAATGCTCAATTTGGAAGAAATTTTGATGGCAGAGGTATGGTCATTTCAAATATCGATACTGGAACAGATTATAGGCATAAGGCTATGAGAATCGATGATGATGCCAAAGCCTCAATGAGATTTAAAAAAGAAGACTTAAAAGGCACTGATAAAAATTATTGGTTGAGTGATAAAATTCCTCATGCTTTTAATTATTATAATGGTGGTAAAATTACCGTAGAAAGAGCTGATGATGGAAGTGATTATTTTGATCCCCATGGGATGCATATTGCAGGGATTCTTGCTGGAAATGATACTGAAAAAGACATCAAGAACTTTAATGGCATAGATGGAATTGCACCTAATGCACAGATCTTCTCTTATAAAATGTACTCTGACGCAGGATCTGGGTTCGCAGGGGATGAAACAATGTTTCATGCTATTGAAGATTCTATCAAACACAACGTTGATGTTGTTTCGGTATCATCTGGTTTTACAGGAACAGGTCTTGTAGGTGAGAAATATTGGCAAGCTATTAGAGCATTAAGAAAAGCAGGCATTCCAATGGTTGTCGCTACGGGTAACTATGCGACTTCTGCTTCAAGTTCTTCTTGGGATTTAGTGGCAAATAATCATCTGAAAATGACCGACACTGGAAATGTAACGCGAACAGCAGCACATGAAGATGCGATAGCGGTTGCATCTGCTAAAAATCAAACAGTTGAGTTTGATAAAGTTAACATAGGTGGAGAAAGTTTTAAATACAGAAATATAGGGGCCTTTTTCGATAAGAATAAAATCACAACAAATGAAGATGGTTCAAAAGCTCCTAGTAAATTGAAATTTGTATATATAGGCAAGGGCCAAGACCAAGATTTGATAGGTTTGGATCTTAAGGGCAAAATTGCAGTAATGGATAGAATTTATACAAAGGATTTAAAAAATGCTTTTAAAAAAGCTACGGATAAGGGCGCACGCGCCATTATGGTTGTAAATACTGTCAATTACTACAATAGAGATAATTGGACAGAGCTTCCAGCTATGGGATATGAAGCGGATGAAGGTACTAAAAGTCAAGTGTTTTCAATTTCAGGAGATGATGGTGTAAAGCTATGGAACATGATTAATCCTGATAAAAAAACTGAAGTCAAAAGAAATAATAAAGAAGATTTTAAAGATAAATTGGAGCAATACTATCCAATTGATATGGAAAGTTTTAATTCCAACAAACCGAATGTAGGTGACGAAAAAGAGATTGACTTTAAGTTTGCACCTGACACAGACAAAGAACTCTATAAAGAAGATATCATCGTTCCAGCAGGATCCACATCTTGGGGACCAAGAATAGATTTACTTTTAAAACCCGATGTTTCAGCACCTGGTAAAAATATTAAATCCACGCTTAATGTCATTAATGGTAAATCAACTTATGGCTATATGTCAGGAACCAGTATGGCAACTCCAATCGTAGCAGCTTCTACTGTTTTGATTAGACCGAAGTTAAAGGAAATGCTTGAAAGACCTGTATTGAGAAATCTTGAGGGAGATGACAAAATAGACCTTACAAGTCTTACAAAAATTGCTCTACAAAATACTGCGCGACCGATGATGGACGCAACGTCTTGGAAAGAAAAAAGCCAATACTTTGCATCACCTAGACAACAGGGAGCAGGCCTAATTAATGTGGCCAATGCTTTGAGAAATGAAGTTGTAGCGACTTTCAAAAACAAGGATTCTAAAGGTTTGGTAAACTCTTATGGTTCTATTTCTCTTAAAGAAATAAAAGGAGAAGAAAAATATTTTACAATTAAGCTTCACAATACATCAAACAGACCTTTGACCTTTAAAGTTTCAGCATCAGCGATAACTACAGATTCTCTAACTGATAGATTAAAGCTGGATGAAACATACAAAGATGAAAAATCTCCAGATGGTAAGCAAATTGTTCCAGAAATCCATCCAGAAAAAATCAAAGGAGCAAATATCACATTTGAGCATGATACTTTCACTATAGGCGCAAATTCTAGCTTTGATTTGAATGCGGTTATAAATGTTGGAGAGGCTAAAGACAAAAATAAATTTGTAGAATCATTTATTCATTTTGAGTCAGTGGAAGAAATGGAAGCTCTAAACTCTAACGGGAAGAAAATAAACTTCCAACCTTCTTTGTCGATGCCTCTAATGGGATTTGCTGGGAATTGGAACCACGAACCAATCCTTGATAAATGGGCCTGGGAAGAGGGTTCAAAATCAAAAACAATGGAAGGTTATGATGATGATGGTAAACCAAAAATTCCAGGAACCTTAAATAAGGGAATTGGTGGAGAACATGGTATAGATAAATTTAATCCAGCAGCTGTTATTCAAAACAGAAAAGATAAAAATATTACATCACTAGACCAAGACCCAGACCTATTTGCCTTTAACAACCAAGGTATTCATGCAGAATCCACTAGTGGATCTAATGTTGCTAACATTTATCCTTTAGATTCAAATGGAAATCCTCAAGATGCTCAACTTGAAAGAGGATTAACCCCTTCTCCACTTGTATTAAGAAGTGCAGAAGAAGGATTGATTTCAATAGTAAATACAAATAAAGAGGGAGAAAATCAAAGAGACTTAAAAGTCATTTCGAGGGAACACTTTATTAGAGGAATTTTAAATTCTAAAAGCAATGATGCAAAGGGAATCAAATCATCTAAACTAAAAGTTTGGGGTGATTTGAAGTGGGATGGACTCATCTATAACCCTAGAGGTAGAGAAGAAAATGAACCAGAAAGTAAGGATAACCAAGATCCAGCTACTAGGATAAGAGGACAATTTGAATCAATAGCTGAGGGTCAATACTTCTACAAATTCAAATATAGATTAACCAAGGATTATCCATGGCAAGTTTCTTATATACCAGTAAAAATTGATAATACAGCTCCAAAAATTATTTCAATTGATTTTTCTAATCCAGATAAAATTAAATTGATCGCAAAAGATACCTACCACAAGGTAAAGGATGAGTACAAACACGAAACCTTGTTTGCTAGAGACCAAAAAGAACATCCTGAGAAATTTGAAGAAGTAGCCAACGAAGTATGGTACGCAGGTGCAGCTCTTGTCGATAAGTATGGAGATGTTGAGAAAAGTCTTGATGTAACGTACGCCGGAGAGGGTGAGGGAAGAAATAGGAAGCTTGATAAAGATGGAAATACTATCTACGAAATTAGCGGAGCAGGAGATTTAAGAGGAAAAATCATCGAAGTAATCGCCCTAGATGGTGCAAGCAACTTCACCAAAATCCATAGAATTAAATTTGATGACCAAGCTGATGAAAAAGGAATGATTTCTTATTACCTAGTAGATCCTGACAAAGATGCTTCTAAATATGAAAAACTAGGTGAAATTTCTGAAGAAAAACTCAAAAATGCAAAGAGCCCAGAGGAAAATACCAATAATAATCAAGCTAAGGATGAAGATTCAAAACCAGCTGAAGAAAGTTCAGTTGAGGGAGAAGCTAGCCTTGAAATAAATAAAACTATTTCAACAATTAGAGACTTTGAAAATAAAGACCTAAAGAAACTCATTAAAAAGAAATATAGGGAAGAAGAGGACTTTGTAAATGGTGGTACAAGAACAGTAGAACTTGATTATCGATATGACGATGAAGGAAATATAACTGCCTATGAAGATAAGAGTGCTCTAGAATATGAAACTGAGAAACTTGATGATGTTAAATCAAAACTTGGTGGAGTATTAAGCCCATCAAAGGATGGACATTTTGAAATTCTTGGAAAAGTAAGTAATGTATCCAAAAATGCTAAGGCTTACTATGGCAATGACTTCAAATTAATAGAAATTAAGGCAAGTAAATACGACCCACAAACTAAAACTCTAACCTTTGACTTATTTGCAAACACAAATGATGTAGTCGATGGTCTATCCTTTACGGGTGATATGAATATCCTTGTAAAAGATAAGGGTGAAACAAAAGCTAAAACTAAAATTAGAATGCCTGAAAAAAATAAGGAAACTAAAACAGAATATCCCTATGCATCAAGTTATGGGAATGTAATCGAATTAGGAGAAGGAGATCTTTCAAAGAACAAACCAAACAATTTAACTGAAATGGAATCTGGTAAAATCTATTCTGATTCAGAAAAACAACAATATCTGTTAAAGGATAACATCATTCTAAGAAAAGGCTATGCACTAAAAGTGACTACCTATAATCCTGGAAAAACGGATATGTTAGCAGGGAATGGAGTTTATAGCAAGGAAGATATAGCAAAAATACAAAAGACCAATCCTAATCTAAGAGTCCTTTCAGAAACAACAATTTATGCTGATAGTAGAAATGTTAAAGATGGAAGAAGCACTCAATCAGTATTAATGTCGGCTTTGGACGGCTTTAACATTGTAAGATATCAAGTGTTTACCTTTAACATGAATGATAAAGGGGAAGCAATCGATAAAGATGGAAATCTTGTGACAGATTCCTCTAAACTTGTATTATTTGGTAAAGATAATAAAGAGTATCATGGGGAGGAATATTCTAATGTAGAAGCTATAAAAGAAGATGGCTCCATGTTATTTATTGATACCAAACCAGTAAACCTTTCAATGGATAAGAACTACTTTAATCCATCTAAATCTAATAAAATTTATGTACGAAATCCAGAATTTTATTTAAGAGGTAAGATTTCTGATAAGGGTGGTTTTAACTGGGAATTGAGAGTTAATGAATCGGTTGTAGATAATTATTTAATCTACGGAGATTTACACATTGATAACACTAGAGATTTTAACGTTAAGCTGAATGTTAAAGACGGTGACATCATGGACTGGGGAATGAAAGACTATAAAGCAAACGGATTTCCAGATAAGGTAACAGATATGGATGGAAATGTTTATCTTCAAACTGGCTATAGCGATTTGAATGCGAAAGCAGTTGGAGTCCACTATCAGTTTTTATATGATAATGTTAAACCCGAAGTAAACATTGATCCTAAGGGAAATACTAGTATCGAATATGCTGATGGAAAATCTGTAGTCTTTAACATCAATGATAAAAGAAATAATGGATTCGATGGTGAGATTCAAGAACAACATATTTATGTAAATGGAAAAGAATATACATCATTTGATGATATTAAACAACTAACAGATAAGACACTAAATATTAAGATTCTTGTAAAAGATTTCGCAAGAAATACAACCGTAAAAGAATTTATTTTAAATAAAGATACGGGAGAAATGAGCGAATTAAAACCTCATAGGGTGACTGTGACCATTCAAAATGGAAAAGAAATGAGTTCTCAGATAGTGCCGGAAGAAGATTTTATTTTACCTGTCTATAAGGGTGAATTAGAAAAAGGCTATCAATTTGATGGTTGGGAAATTGCTGGTTTCGAAGGTAAAAAAGACGCTGGCTATGTTATTAATCTATCAAAAGATACCCTTATAAAACCTGTATTCAAGAAAATAGAGGAGAAAAAGGAGGAGGAAAATAAACCTACTTTTGATGTATCCAAAAAGAAAGATAAGGTGCAAGCAAATCATAATCAATTAGATGAAAGTCACAGAAAAGAGGATTTACAAAGAGAAGATCATTCACACAAATTTGATTCAACTAAAGATGTCAAAACTACAGTTCCTGTACAAGTAAATTATAGTCAATTAGATGAAAGTCAAAGATCTGATTCAACTAAGGATGTTACAGCTCCAGTTCCTGATAAAAATGATAAAAACTTTGAAAATGAGAAGGAAGTTTATCTTAATGAACCAGAGAACATAGCTAATAAAGATACCAATATTGATAGTAAATCAACTACTAACAATGATAGGTTGCCAAAAACCGGAACAGTTAGCGAAGTCTTCACGTCATTGGTTGCCGGAATAATGTTTACCGTAGGTGCATTTCTTGGATTAAAGAAAAAAGATTAAGATTAAGACAAAAGCTATAGATGAAAAAATGGTTTATGTACTGAGATGGTGTGATGATGAAACAGTTTTGTGAAAATAGCTATTTATAACTCAATTATTTAGTTTACTTTACTATTGATACTCTTTTTGGATTTATTAATAGACTTAGTTTAGAAAACTAATGAATTGATTGAAAGGGTTAGTATTGACAAATATTGATTAGCAAATAGAGTCTTTCAAAATTTAAAGGCTAATAGAGGTGATGAGACAATTTCAAGGAATTAAGTAGCGTTTGGTTGCTTAATTCCTTTTCATTTGGGAGGTAGTTTTTCACCTGCTTCCTTATTTTATCGCCATTATTTAACCACTTAGACTGATATAGAGTAACCGCCCAATAACGA
>NZ_VMLM01000025.1:0-14981 GCF_013276695.1 Streptococcus sp. 4155 | reverse complement strand
ACCCCTATGCCTCTTGGGAAAGGGGAACTGATGAGAATCACAACAGGCTCATTCGGAGATGGTTACCTAAGGGAACTAAGAAAACGACTCCCAAAGAAGTCGCATTCATCGAAAATTGGATTAATAACTATCCTAAAAAATGCTTGAACTACAAATCACCCAGAGAAGACTTCTTCATGACTAACTTGAACTTGAAATTTGGCCTCCTTGTCCGATTTGTCTGACTAGTGCAAGCTGGTCGGATTTGTGGTAAAATAGATAAGATATGACAAAAGAATTTCATCATGTAACGGTCTTACTCCACGAAACGATTGATATGCTTGACGTAAAGCCCGACGGTATCTACGTTGATGCGACTTTGGGTGGAGCAGGCCATAGCGAATATTTATTAAGCAAATTAAGTGAAAAAGGCCATCTCTATGCCTTTGACCAGGACCAGAATGCCATTGACAATGCGCAACAACGCTTGGCACCTTACATTGAAAAGGGAATGGTGACTTTTATCAAGGATAATTTCCGTCATTTACAGGTACGTTTGCGCGAAGCTGGTGTTCAGGAAATTGATGGAATTTGTTATGACTTGGGAGTGTCTAGCCCTCAATTAGACCAGCGTGAGCGTGGTTTTTCTTATAAAAAGGATGCACCACTGGACATGCGGATGAATCAGGATGCTAGTCTGACAGCCTATGAAGTGGTGAACCACTATGACTATCATGACTTGGTTCGTATTTTCTTCAAGTATGGCGAGGACAAATTCTCTAAACAGATTGCGCGTAAGATTGAACAAGCACGTGACGTCAAGCCTATCGAGACTACGACTGAATTGGCAGAAATTATCAAGTCGGCCAAACCTGCCAAGGAACTCAAGAAGAAGGGCCATCCTGCCAAGCAGATTTTCCAGGCTATTCGGATTGAAGTCAATGATGAACTGGGAGCGGCAGATGAGTCCATCCAGCAGGCTATGGATATGTTGGCTCTGGATGGTAGGATTTCAGTGATTACCTTTCATTCCTTAGAAGACCGCTTGACCAAGCAGTTGTTCAAGGAAGCTTCAACGGTTGAAGTTCCCAAAGGTTTGCCTTTCATCCCAGATGATCTCAAGCCCAAGATGGAATTGGTGTCCCGTAAGCCAATCTTGCCAAGTGCAGAAGAATTAGAAGCCAATAACCGCTCGCACTCAGCCAAGTTGCGCGTGGCCAGAAAAATTCACAAGTAAGAGGAAAAAAGATGGCAGAAAGAATGGAAAAAACAGGTCAAATACTACAGATGCAACTTAAACGGTTTTCGCGTGTGGAAAAAGCTTTTTACTTTTCCATTGCTGTAACCACTCTTATTGTAGCCATTAGTATTATTTTTATGCAGACCAAGCTCTTGCAAGTGCAGAATGATTTGACAAAAATCAATGCGCAGATAGAGGAAAAGAAGACCGAATTGGACGATGCCAAGCAAGAGGTCAATGAACTATTACGTGCAGAACGTTTGAAAGAAATTGCTAATTCACACGATTTGCAATTAAACAATGAAAATATTCGAATAGCGGAGTAAGATATGAAGTGGACAAAAAGAGTAATCCGTTATGCGACCAAAAATCGGAAATCGCCGGCTGAAAACAGACGCAGAGTTGGAAAAAGTCTGAGTTTATTATCTGTCTTTGTTTTTGCCGTTTTTTTAGTCAATTTTGCGGTCATTATTGGGACGGGCACTCGCTTTGGAACAGATTTAGCGAAGGAAGCTAAGAAGGTTCATCAAACCACCCGTACAGTTCCTGCCAAACGTGGGACTATTTATGACCGAAATGGAGTCCCGATTGCTGAGGATGCAACCTCCTATAATGTCTATGCGGTCATTGATGAGAACTATAAGTCAGCAACGGGTAAGATTCTTTACGTAGAAAAAACACAATTTAACAAGGTTGCAGAGGTCTTTCATAAGTATCTGGACATGGAAGAATCCTATGTAAGAGAGCAACTCTCGCAACCTAATCTCAAACAAGTTTCCTTTGGAGCAAAGGGGAATGGGATTACCTATGCCAATATGATGTCTATCAAAAAAGAGTTGGAAACTGCAGAGGTCAAGGGGATTGATTTTACAACCAGTCCCAATCGTAGTTACCCAAACGGACAATTTGCTTCTAGTTTTATCGGACTAGCTCAGCTACATGAAAATGAAGATGGAAGCAAGAGCTTGCTGGGAACCTCTGGAATGGAGAGTTCCTTGAACAGTATTCTTGCAGGGACAGACGGCATTATTACCTATGAAAAGGATCGTCTGGGTAATATTGTACCTGGAACAGAACAAGTTTCCCAACAAACGGTAGATGGCAAGGATGTTTATACAACCATTTCCAGCCCTCTCCAGTCCTTTATGGAAACCCAGATGGATGCTTTTCAAGAGAAGGTAAAAGGAAAGTACATGACAGCGACTTTGGTCAGTGCTAAAACAGGGGAAATTCTGGCAACAACGCAACGACCAACCTTTGATGCCGATACTAAGGAAGGAATCACTAAGGACTTTGTCTGGCGTGATATTCTTTATCAAAGTAACTATGAGCCAGGTTCCACTATGAAAGTGATGATGTTGGCTGCTGCTATTGATAATAATACCTTTCCAGGAGGAGAAGTCTTTAATAGTAGTGAGTTAAAAATTGCAGATGCCACGATTCGAGATTGGGACGTTAATGAAGGATTGACTGGTGGCAGAATGATGACTTTTTCTCAAGGTTTTGCACACTCAAGTAACGTTGGGATGACCCTCCTTGAGCAAAAGATGGGAGATGCTACCTGGCTTGATTATCTTAATCGTTTTAAATTTGGTGTTCCGACCCGTTTCGGTTTGACGGATGAGTATGCTGGTCAGCTTCCTGCGGATAATATTGTCAACATTGCGCAAAGCTCATTTGGACAAGGGATTTCAGTGACCCAGACGCAAATGATTCGTGCCTTTACAGCCATTGCTAATGACGGTGTCATGCTGGAACCTAAATTTATTAGTGCCATTTATGATCCAAATGATCAAACTGCTCGGAAATCTCAAAAAGAAATTGTGGGAAATCCTGTTTCTAAAGATGCAGCTAGTCTAACTCGGACTAACATGGTTTTGGTAGGGACGGATGCGGTTTATGGAACCATGTATAACCACAGCACAGGCAAGCCAACTGTAACTGTTCCTGGGCAAAATGTAGCCCTCAAGTCTGGTACGGCTCAGATTGCTGACGAGAAAAATGGTGGTTATCTAGTTGGGTTAACCAACTATATTTTCTCGGCTGTATCGATGAATCCGGCTGAAAATCCTGATTTTATCTTGTATGTGACGGTCCAACAACCTGAACATTATTCAGGTATCCAGTTGGGAGAATTTGCCAATCCTATCTTGGAGCGGGCTTCAGCTATGAAAGACTCTCTCAATCTTCAAACAACAGCTAAAGCTTTGGAGCAAGTAAGTCAACAAAGTCCTTATCATATGCCTAGTGTCAAGGATATTTCACCTGGTGATTTAGCAGAAGAATTGCGTCGCAATCTTGTACAACCCATCGTTGTGGGAACAGGAACGAAGATTAAAAACAGTTCTGCTGAAGAAGGGAAGAATCTTGCCCCGAATCAGCAAGTCCTGATCTTATCTGATAAAGCAGAGGAAGTTCCAGACATGTATGGTTGGACAAAGGAGACTGCTGAGACCTTTGCTAAGTGGCTCAATATAGAACTTGAATTTGAAGGTTCGGGCACTACTGTGCAGAAGCAAGATGTTCGTGCTAACACACCTATCAAGGACATTAAAAAAATTACATTAACTTTAGGAGACTAATATGTTTATTTCCATCAGTGCTGGAATTGTGACATTTTTACTAACTTTAGTAGGAATTCCGGCCTTTATCCAATTTTATAGAAAGGCGCAAATTACAGGCCAGCAGATGCATGAGGATGTCAAACAGCATCAGGCAAAAGCTGGGACTCCTACAATGGGAGGTTTGGTTTTCTTAATTACTTCTGTTTTGGTTGCTTTCTTTTTTGCCCTATTTAGTAGCCAATTCAGCAATAATGTGGGAATGATTTTGTTTATCTTGGTCTTGTATGGCTTGGTCGGATTTTTAGATGACTTTCTCAAGGTCTTCCGTAAAATCAATGAGGGGCTAAATCCCAAGCAAAAATTGGCTCTTCAGCTTCTAGGTGGAATTATCTTCTATCTTTTCTATGAGCGTGGAGGTGATATCCTGTCTGTATTTGGTTATCCAGTTCATTTGGGATTTTTCTATATTTTCTTCGCCCTTTTTTGGCTAGTCGGTTTTTCAAATGCAGTCAACTTGACAGATGGCATTGACGGTCTGGCTAGTATTTCAGTGGTGATTAGTTTGTCTGCATATGGAGTTATTGCCTATGTGCAAGGTCAGATGGATATTCTTCTAGTGATTCTTGCCATGATTGGTGGTTTGCTTGGTTTCTTCGTCTTTAACCATAAGCCTGCCAAGGTATTTATGGGGGATGTGGGAAGTTTGGCTTTAGGTGGAATGCTGGCAGCGATTTCTATGGCCCTCCACCAAGAATGGACTCTCTTGATTATCGGAATTGTGTATGTTTTTGAAACAACTTCGGTCATGATGCAAGTCAGCTATTTTAAACTGACAGGTGGTAAACGTATTTTCCGTATGACGCCTGTCCATCACCATTTTGAGCTTGGGGGATTGTCTGGTAAAGGAAATCCTTGGAGCGAGTGGAAGGTTGACTTCTTCTTTTGGGGAGTGGGGCTTCTAGCAAGTCTCCTGACTCTAGCAATTTTATATTTGATGTAAGAATAGCACCCTGACGTTTCAGGGTGTTTTTGCTTTTTAAAAAATATTGGTCAGTCAAAGTCAAATTTCTTGACCTTTTCTGACTAATGTAGTATATTATGAACGTAAGGTAAATGAAAGCCTTACTAGAACGCTTGTTTAAAGTAAAATAGAAAGAGGTGGGGTCTATGTTTAATCTAGAAATCTTCAGAAGTAAAGATAGTCTACTCCTGCTTGAAAAAGAAAAACCAGAAATAGTACCTAGAGTAGCGATTTAGCTAGTCTAAATTTTTTAAAATAAAGGTCAAAGATAGTCAATATCAGTAATTATAACTAAGTAAACAAAATGAGGTAAAGAATATGAATAACAACTTTAATAATTTTAACAACATGGATGATTTATTTAACCAATTGATGGGTGGTATGCGAGGATATAGTTCTGAAAATCGCCGTTACTTGATTAATGGACGTGAAGTCACACCTGAGGAATTTGCTCATTATCGTGCAACTGGTCAATTGCCAGGAAATGCAGAAGCTGATGGACAAATGAAACAACCAGCATCAGGTATGAAACAAGACGGTGTCCTTGCTAAACTAGGTCGAAACTTGACTGCAGAAGCGCGTGAGGGCAAGCTGGATCCAGTTATCGGACGAAACAAGGAAATTCAAGAAACATCTGAAATCCTTTCACGTCGTACCAAGAACAATCCTGTTTTAGTCGGAGACGCAGGTGTTGGTAAGACAGCAGTTGTCGAAGGCTTGGCACAAGCTATTGTGAACGGTGATGTTCCAGCTGCTATTAAGAACAAGGAAATTATTTCCATTGATATCTCAGGTCTTGAGGCTGGTACTCAATACCGTGGTAGCTTTGAAGAAAACGTTCAAAACTTAGTCAATGAAGTAAAAGAAGCGGGAAATATCATTCTCTTCTTTGATGAAATTCATCAAATTCTCGGTGCTGGTAGCACTGGTGGAGACAGTGGTTCTAAAGGGCTTGCGGATATTCTCAAGCCAGCTCTCTCTCGTGGAGAATTGACAGTGATTGGGGCAACGACTCAAGATGAATACCGTAACACCATCTTGAAGAATGCAGCTCTTGCTCGTCGTTTCAACGAAGTCAAGGTCAATGCTCCTTCAGCAGAGGATACATATAAAATCCTTCAAGGAATTCGTGATCTCTATCAACAACACCACAATGTCATCTTGCCAGATGAAGTCTTGAAAGCAGCAGTGGATTATTCTGTTCAGTATATTCCTCAACGTAGCTTGCCAGATAAGGCTATTGACCTTGTCGATGTTACGGCAGCTCACTTGGCAGCCCAACATCCTGTAACAGATGTGCATGCTGTTGAACGTGAAATTGAAGCGGAAAAAGACAAGCAAGAAAAAGCAGTTGAGGCAGAAGATTTTGAAGCAGCTCTAAACTATAAAACACGCATCGCAGAATTGGAAAAGAAAATCGAAAACCACACAGAAGATATGAAAGTGACTGCAAGTGTCAACGATGTGGCTGAATCTGTAGAACGAATGACCGGTATTCCAGTGTCTCAAATGGGAGCGTCAGACATTGAACGTTTGAAAGATATGGCTCATCGTCTGCAAGATAAGGTAATTGGCCAAGACAAGGCGGTAGAAGCGGTAGCTCGTGCTATCCGTCGTAACCGTGCTGGTTTTGATGAAGGTAACCGTCCAATCGGTAGCTTCCTCTTTGTAGGTCCTACTGGTGTTGGTAAGACTGAGTTGGCTAAACAATTGGCTCTAGATATGTTCGGAACGAAAGATGCTATCATCCGTTTGGACATGTCAGAATATAGCGACCGCACAGCCGTATCTAAATTGATTGGTACAACTGCAGGTTATGTTGGTTACGATGACAACAACAATACCTTGACAGAACGCGTCCGTCGCAATCCATACTCAATCGTCCTTCTCGACGAAATTGAAAAGGCTGACCCTCAAGTCATCACCCTTCTCCTTCAAGTTTTGGATGATGGTCGTTTGACAGATGGTCAAGGTAACACTGTCAACTTCAAGAATACGGTGATTATCGCAACTTCAAACGCAGGCTTTGGTTACGAAGCTAACTTGACAGAAGATGCTGATAAACCAGAATTGATGGATCGTTTGAAACCTTACTTCCGTCCAGAATTCCTTAACCGTTTCAATGCTGTCATCGAATTCTCACACTTGAGCAAAGAAGATCTTTCTAAGATTGTAGACCTTATGTTGGTTGAAGTTAACAAGACGCTTTCTAAGAAAGAGATCGATTTGGCAGTGAGCGAAGCTGCTAAAGAATACATGACTGAGGAAGGCTACGATGAAGTCATGGGTGTTCGTCCACTCCGTCGTGTGGTTGAACAACAAATCCGTGACAAAGTCACAGACTTCCACTTGGATAACCTTGATGCTAAACACCTAGAAGCTGACATGGAAGATGGTATTTTGTTCATTCGTGAAAAAGCCTAAGAGAAAATTTTGAGGAGAAAAAAGAAGGAGCCAGCTGAAAAAAACTGGTTCCTTTTGAGGTACGACGGGCATGTCGTGTAGTAGAAGTGTACTATTCTAGTTTCAATATACTATAGTAGCTCAGAAGTCGGTACTTAAACGTGCTATATCAAAACCAGTCCTGGAAAAACGTGGACTGGTTTCGTGTTTGGATTATTACCTTGAACGACATGCGTTAAAAGTTAGTTGAACCGCCGTATGCCGAACGGCACGTACGGTGGTGTGAGAGGGGCTAGAGATTATCCCCTACTCGATTTTAAATCACATGACGTTCAAAGGCATCATCTGAAATCCCTTGTTCCAAGATGAGTTTTGCCCATTCTTTAGCAGAGAAGAGGCTGTGGTCCTTGTAGTTTCCGCAAGATTCGATGGTTGTCCCTGGGACATCTTCCCAAGTAGTAGTTTCAGCGATTTCCTTGAGCGAATCCTTGATAACAGCTGCGATTTTAGCACTGGTGTGACGTCCCCACATAATCATGTGGAAGCCTGTGCGGCAACCAAATGGTGAACAGTCAATCATGCCGTCAATGCGGGTACGGATGAGTTTGGCTAAGAGGTGCTCGATAGTGTGAAGGCCGGCAGTAGGGATAGAGTCTTCGTTTGGTTGCACCAAGCGAATATCATAATTGGAGATGATGTCTCCTTTTGGTCCTGTTTCTTCCCCAATCAAGCGAACATAGGGTGCTTTGACAATGGTGTGGTCAAGTTCAAAACTTTCGACAATAACTTCTTTTGACATGGTAAATCCTTTCAGTTTTCTTCTCTCATTATATCATAAAGGTTGCTCCTGAGACAGAGAGAAAACCTCTCCGAGGCTGGAGAGGTTGAAATCTTTACTTACGATATAAGCGGTTGTATTGGTAGTATGGGTCAAAGGTTACGTTGATACCCAGTTTACGAAGGACATTCTTGTCTTCATCAGTCAAGATGATGGTTGAGTGGGCTTCGCTTCCTTTGAGGTTGCCGAGTTCTTCCATAGCGCGGGCAGCATCAGGATTTTCTGTAGCTGTGATAGCAAGTGCAATCAGGATTTCATTTGAATGAAGGCGTGGATTGCGGCTACCGAGATGATCGATTTTAAGACCTTGGATTGGCTTAACAACTTCAGGTTCGATTAGTTTTACTTCTTTAGCGATGTCAGCTGATTTTTTGATGGCGTTGATCAAGGCAGCGGCTGTAGGGCCAAAGAGTTCTGAGTTCTTACCAGTGACAATTTCCCCAGTTGGCAATTCAAGGGCTAGGGCTGGTCCGCCAGTTTCTTCTGCTTTTTGACGCGCAACGACAGCAACCTTACGGTCTGCAGGTGTGATGCCGAGGTCGTTCATAAGCAACTCAATTTTCTTGACAGCAGATTCGCCCACTTTTTCGGCTTTGAAATCAAGAACAGTCTGATAGTAGCGACGGATGATTTCTTGTTTAGAGGCTTCGATAGCAGCCTCGTCATCAGTAATAGCAAAACCAACCATGTTGACTCCCATATCTGTTGGAGAAGCGTATGGAGACTCTCCTAGGATACGTTCCAACATGCGTTTCAGAACTGGGAAAATTTCAATATCACGGTTGTAGTTGACAGTGGTCTCTACGTAAGTTTGGAGATGGAAGGGGTCGATCATGTTGACATCATCAAGGTCAGCTGTGGCAGCCTCGTAGGCCAAATTGACTGGGTGATGAAGGGGAAGATTCCAAACTGGGAAGGTTTCAAATTTAGCGTAGCCAGACTTGATGCCATTGATTTGGTCGTGGTACATATTGGACATACAAGTTGCCAATTTTCCAGAACCAGGTCCAGGAGCGGTTACGACGATCAAGTTGCGACTGGTTTTGATGTAGTCATTTTTCCCCATACCTTCTGGAGAAATGATGTGATCCATATCTGTTGGATATCCTTTGATTGGATAATGAAGATAAGAATCAATTCCGTTTTTCTCGAGTTGGTTGCGGAAGACATCTGCAGCTGGTTGGCCAGCGTACTGTGTGATGACCACTGAGCCGACAAAAATTCCCAGTTCATTGAATTTGTCAATCAAGCGAAGGACTTCTTGGTCATAAGAAATGCCTAAGTCGCCACGTGCCTTGGAATGTTCGATGTTGCTAGCGTTAATGGCAATCACAACCTCGACTTGCTCTTTCAATTCTTGCAAGAGCTTGATTTTGTTGTCAGGCTCATAACCAGGAAGGACACGAGCAGCGTGGAAATCTTCTAACATTTTACCGCCAAATTCTAAGTAGAGTTTGCCGTCAAATTGGTTAATGCGTTCCAAAATATGGTCGCGTTGTAAATTCAAATATTGTTCAGAACTAAAAGCTTGTTTTTTCATTTTTTTACCTCTGACCTCTATTATAATAAAAAATTGGAAGTTAGGAAACTATGGAGTTAAAAAAGGAATCAAAAAGATTAGGCGAACGCTTGCATAAAAATCTGAAAAGCGCTATCATAGACTATAGATTATTAAAATAATGAGGTAAGAAGATGCAAGAAAAATGGTGGCACAATGCCGTAGTTTATCAAGTTTATCCAAAGAGTTTCATGGACAGCAACGGAGATGGAATTGGCGATTTGCCAGGAATTACCAGTAAGTTAGACTATCTAGCCAAGCTAGGGATTACAGCGATTTGGCTTTCTCCCGTTTATGACAGCCCTATGGATGATAATGGCTACGATATTGCTGATTATCAAGCGATTGCAACGATTTTTGGAACCATGGAGGATATGGATCAACTGATTGCGGAAGCTAAGAAGCGTGATATTCGTATCATCATGGACTTGGTGGTCAATCATACCTCGGATGAACATGCTTGGTTTGTAGAGGCCTGTGAAAATCCTAATAGCCCTGAGCGAGACTACTATATCTGGCGCGATGAACCCAATGACCTAGATTCTATCTTTAGTGGGTCTGCTTGGGAATACGATGAAAAGTCAGGTCAATACTATCTCCACTTTTTCAGTAAGAAACAGCCGGATCTCAACTGGGAAAATGAAAAACTTCGCCAGAAAATTTATGATATGATGGACTTCTGGATTGATAAAGGTATTGGTGGTTTCCGTATGGATGTTATTGACATGATTGGCAAAATTCCTGACGAGAAGGTAGTCAATAATGGTCCTATGCTTCATCCCTATCTCAAGGAAATGAATCAGGCGACCTTTGGAGATAAGGATCTCTTGACAGTAGGGGAGACTTGGGGAGCAACGCCAGAGATTGCCAAGCTCTACTCTGATCCAAAGGGGCAAGAATTGTCTATGGTCTTCCAGTTTGAACATATCGGTCTTCAGTATCAGGAAGGTCAGCCTAAATGGCACTATCAAAAAGAGCTGAATATCGCTAAGTTAAAAGAAATCTTCAACAAATGGCAGACAGAGTTAGGAGTTGAGGACGGCTGGAATTCCCTCTTCTGGAACAACCATGACCTCCCTCGTATTGTCTCAATCTGGGGAAATGACCAAGAATACCGCGAAAAATCTGCCAAAGCCTTTGCAATCTTACTTCATCTCATGAGAGGAACTCCTTATATCTACCAAGGTGAGGAGATTGGGATGACCAACTATCCGTTTGAAACACTGGATCAAGTAGAAGATATTGAATCTCTCAACTATGCGCGTGAGGCTCTTGAAAAAGGTGTTCCGCTGGAAGAAATTATGGACAGTATCCGTGTCATTGGACGTGACAATGCCCGTACCCCTATGCAATGGGACGAGAGCAAAAACGCCGGTTTCTCGGCAGGTCAGCCTTGGTTGGCGGTTAATCCAAATTACGAGATGATCAATGTCCAAGAAGCGCTGGCAAGTTCAGATTCTATTTTCTATACCTATCAGAAACTGGTCCAAATTCGCAAGGAGAATAGCTGGCTAATTCGAGCTGACTTTGAATTGCTTGACACGGCTGACAAGGTCTTTGCCTATATCCGTAAAGATGGCGACCGTCGTTTCCTAGTTGTGGCTAACTTGTCCAATGAAGAGCAAGACTTGGCAGTAGAAGGAAACGTCAAATCGGTCTTGATTGAAAACACCCTAGCTCAAGAAGTCTTTGAAAAACAAATCTTAGCTCCATGGGATGCTTTCTGTGTGGAATTACTATAAATATTTTTTACAGAAAAATTTAAAATTGAAATCGCATAAAAACAAGGGAGGGCTGTATGAAAAGGCAGAAATCCTTTGTTTTTTATAACCAAGGTTTATAAACTTTCATTCTCGAAATTCAATTAACTTTACAAATTTCCACTATTTTGGTAAAACAAACCTATGTTACAAAAACTAACATAAAGTAGAAGGGAGATGAATACAAAAAAGAGTGTCCTTAGTGCAGGCCTGACTTTTGCATTTGCCTTGCTTTTAGCTGCTTGCGGACAATCAGGTTCAGATACAAAAACTTACTCATCAACCTTTAGTGGAAATCCAACTGCATTTAACTACTTGTTAGACTACTACGCTGATAATACAGCCATCATTACCAACCTAGTTGATGGTTTGCTTGAAAATGACAATTACGGAAATCTAGTTCCGTCTTTAGCAGAGGACTGGTCTGTTTCAAGCGGCGGTCTGACTTATACTTACAAATTGAGAAAAGTGCCAAATGGTTCACGGCTGACGGTGAAGAGTACGCCCCAGTTAAGGCACAAGATTTTGTGACAGGTATCAAGTACGCAGTGGATAATAAATCACAGGCCATTGACTTGATTCAAAACTCGATTAAGGGCTTGACTGATTATATTACAGGAGCGGATTCTGACTTTTCTAAGGTTGGGGTGAAGGCCATTGACGACCAGACTGTTGAGTATACTTTGTCACGGCCAGAACCTTACTGGAACTCAAAAACAACCAACAGTATTCTTTTCCCAGTAAACGAAGAGTTTTTAAACTCAAAAGGGAAAGATTTTGGTACCCTATCTCCAGATAGTATTCTCTACAGCGGACCTTATTTGTTAAAAGATTTCACATCAAAATCATCAATTGAGTATGTGAAAAATCCGCATTACTATGATCATGATAAAGTATCAATTGAACATGTGAAATTGGCCTATTTTGATGGTTCAGACCAAGAATTGACCATCCGTAACTTTGAAAGTGGAGCTTATTCTATCGCTGGGGTTTATCCAAATAGTTCTAACTTTGCTAAGACCAAGGAGAAATATAAGGATAATATCGTCTATAGCTTGCAGGACAAGACTTCTTGGTATTTCAATTTCAACGTTAACCGTAAGGCCTACAATCACACTGCTAAAACGACAGATGAGCAGAAGAAGTCAACTGAGACAGCTGTTTTGAACAAGAACTTCCGCCAAGCGGTGAACTTTGCCTTGGACCGCACAGCCTATTCTGCTCAGTCAAATGGGGAAGAAGCAGCTAGCAAGACTCTTCGTAACACCCTAGTGCCTCCTACATTTGTCCAAGTTGGAGACAAGACCTTTGGAGAAGTAGTCGCTTCTAAATTGGTCAACTACGGAACAGAATGGTCAGGTATTAACCTGGCAGATGCTCAGGATGCCTACTTCAACAAAGAAAAAGCCCAAGCAAAATTTGCGGAAGCTAAAAAAATTGGCAAGTCAAGGTGTGACTTTCCCAATTCACTTGGATGTTGCAGTTGATTAGACAAGTAAAAATGCTGTGACAGGCATGAACTCAGTTAAGTAGACCCTTGAGTCGGTTTTGGGGGCTGATAACATCGTCATTGATGTTCAGCAACTTTCAACAGATGATTTTAATAATGTAGCCTTCTTAGCACCGACAGCAGCTGATAGAGACTATGATTTGAACTTTGATGGCTGGGTAGGTGACTATCAAGATCCATCAACTTATCTCAATCCTTTCAATGCAGAGGATGGATTCTACCTTAAGATTTTTGGACTAGATGCCAAGGAAGATAAGGAAAAAATCACTAGCCTAGGTCTGGATACTTATACTAATATACTTAAAGATGCAGATAGTGAAAATAAAGATGTAGCCAAACGTTACGAAAAATATGCTGAAGCACAGGCTTGGATGATTGACAATTCTCTCATTATGTCAGCTATGTCAAGTGGTGGCACAGCATCTGTAACCAAAGTGACGCCATTTACAAGAGGCTATTCATTGGTTGGTATCAAGGGTGATGGCAATAACTACAAGTACATGAAACTGCAAAAAGACACTGTGACGACCAAACAGTTTGAAGAAGCTAAAAGTAAATGGGAGCAAGAAAGCAAAAAAGCAATCGAAAAAGCCCAAAAAGAAGCAGAAAAACATGTTAAATAGTTAGAAATAGCCTTTTCAAGCAAAATCCTAAAGACAAACATCAGTTTTGGTGCTTGTCTTTTTAAATCACTCGGCTATCGAAAACTGAGAAATGATTTGTTTTGTGCTAAAATAGATTGAAACGAATACTCAATAAAAATCAAAGAGTAACTGGGAAGTCAGCTCAAAATACTGTTTTGAGGTTGCAGATGGACGCTGACGTGCTTTGAAGAGATTTTCGAAGAGTATAAAGATCCTCTCTTTTACTATAGTTAAGGAGATGTAAAGATAAGTGATAAGGAAGAGACTATGTACGACTATCTAATCGTTGGTGCTGGTTTGTCGGGAGCAATTTTTGCTTATGAGGCGACTAAGCGTGGAAAAAAAGTAAAAGTTATTGATAAACGTGACCACATTGGTGGAAATATCTACTGTGAGAATGTAGAAGGGGTTAATGTTCATAAATATGGTGCCCATATCTTTCATACTTCTAATAAAAAAGTTTGGGACTATGTCAATCAATTCGCTGAGTTTAACAATTATATCAACTCGCCTCTAGCTAATTACAAGGGTAGCCTTTATAATCTACCTTTCAATATGAATACTTTCTATGCTATGTGGGGTACAAAAACTCCTCAAGAAGTGAAAGATAAGATTGCTGATCAAACGGCTCATATGAAGGACGTTGAACCTAAAAACTTGGAAGAACAGGCTATCAAGTTGATTGGTCCAGATATTTATGAAAAATTGATTAAAGGATATACTGAAAAGCAATGGGGACGTTCTGCTACTGACCTTCCACCGTTTATTATTAAACGTCTACCAGTTCGTTTGACCTTTGATAATAATTATTTCAATGACCGTTACCAAGGAATTCCAATTGGTGGGTATAATGTCATTATCGAAAATATGCTCAAGGATGTGGAAGTAGAACTTGGTCTTGACTTTTTTGCCAATCGTCAAGAATTAGAAGCTTCTGCTGAAAAAGTTGTCTTTACAGGGATGATTGACCAATACTTTGATTATAAACATGGTGAGTTAGAATACCGTAGTCTTCGTTTTGAGCATGAAGTTTTTGATGAAGAAAACTATCAAGGAAATGCTGTAGTGAACTACACAGAGCGAGAAATTCCTTATACTCGCATTATTGAGCATAAACATTTTGAGTATGGTACACAAGCTAAAACGGTTATTACTCGAGAATACCCAGCTGATTGGAAACGTGGAGATGAGCCTTATTATCCAATCAATGATGAGAGAAACAATGCTATATTTTCCAAATATCAGGAAGAAGCGGCAACAAATGACAAGGTTATTTTCTGTGGTCGTTTAGCAGATTATAAATACTACGACATGCATGTGGTCATCGAACGGGCTTTGGAAGTGGTCGAGGAAGAGTTGGGACAATAATGCAAGGATTCCGTTATTTTAGAATCTTTGCTACTTAAGATTTTTATACTAAACTAAAATAAAAAAGTATTATATAATAGTAATATGAAATCAACT
>NZ_VMLM01000024.1:5096-12275 GCF_013276695.1 Streptococcus sp. 4155 | reverse complement strand
ATGGTTACGACCACCACGTATTTCTTGAAGGAGAGAGTCGAGTCCGAACTCCTCATATTTTTTTACAGTTGGCCAAATCGTTGTTTGATTACAGTCTAAAAGCTCTATAATCTCTTTATAAGATTTACCCATCAGACGAAATAGAACGATTTGAAGGCGTTTATGATATTTAGCTGTACTAGAGTCTTTTAAAAGTGTTTTGATAGCTTGGATTTCTTCTTTAGTTGATTTCATATTACTATTGTATAATGCTTTTTTATTTTAGTCTAGTCTAACAATTCATACCTTTGTATCTCTTTTGTTGTTTCTTCTTTTTTATCATTATCAACCCCAACAGTCACAAAGTTTACTCCAATAAATATAACCATGTAAAACAATACCAAGGCAAAGCCCAAACCCTTTAATAACTTCATTTTCTTTTCTCTACTTTCTTTTTTTGTGTTAGTCTTTTTAGTTTATCTTAATTATATATACTCTTAAAACCCAAGGGGTAAAAATCCCCCCTTACAATCCTACCATTTCATCAAGCCAGCTAGAGAAATTGTCTTCCTTTGTATCTTCCTCATTCCATTCAAAATCTTCCAAGTATGTTCTATTAGTGATTAGTTTGACACGTTTGTTTTGGTATTGGGGATCTAAATAGAATAGGGGGTCTCTTCACTATACAAGTTAGCGAGGACCCGAACTCTTTTCCTATACTCTACTCGTTTTATTGGACCACTTTTTGAGACAATTCTAGTGTATATGTTTTATACAATTGATGGCAAGTTTGATTCTCTCCTATTTTAATCAAGGAAACACAAGGTAAGACAAGTCCTGACCAGATAGACTCTAGTATTTCCTCACGATTTGAATGTTCTTCTAACTTGGCAACAATCTGAGGAGCCATCTTATAGTAGGATTCAATTTCCTCCTGACCACCATCTTTAAAAGCTAGATAAGAATCCCTGAATTTTCGCAAAGTCATCAATTCATCACAGTCATCTGCCAATCCCTTGTAAGTTACAGCTGCTTCTGTCAAATAACAACCTCTTTGTTCAATCTGATAGTAAGCATCTGGTTCACCAAAAAATCCAGTTTTAGAGCGCACATATCTCTCTGCATCACTCCTACGTTGTAAAACAGCTACTTCTCTTCCCTTACGATATACAATAAATTCCATTTCTTTTACCTCTCTATCTTACAATATTTAATAATTCCTCGTAACTTGAAACCACATCATAGATGTGCTGATCACTAATCAATCCAGCTTGAGCTAACGCTTTAAAATGAGCACGCGCACAGGCAATTTTTGCTTGCTCAGCTTGTTTTAATTGAAGACTAGACATAGAGCCTTTCGTTTCTGCAACAAAATAGATATGTTTGACACTACCTTCACGGAAGGCGATTGCCCAGTCAGGGTTATAGTTCCCAAGCGGAGTCGCAATACTGAACTTCCCTGGTAGCTTCACATAAACACGAACATCCTCGTATTGTTCCAAAGATTCTTTAAAGGTCTTCTCCGTATTGGAATCAACTTTTACAAAATTGTAAATCCCTTTTTTGGATTCAAGTAAGTGATCATCTGATCTGTTAGCAGTTTCAGGATTGTCATAAAACAAGTCCATATCATACTCTTCATTTAACACATTATACTGGATATGCTTGATAATTTGACTCGCTTTTTGTTCATTAATGAGCTTTGAAACCTTAAGAATAAACTCTTCAGGATTTTGTTTAAACTTGTCAAATTGGTAGACATAGATTTTACTTAATATTTCCGCAACCAATTTACGAGTTAAACCAGTCTGTTCAGCAATTTCCCCTAGTAAATCATATTTGGTCATAATCTGCGAATCCGTTAGATATTCTTGCTGACGATCATTCTCAGCTACTGTGAGATGGAGACCTTCTTCCTTACTCATCTCAGTAGCGCTTGCTTGAGTTATATGAAAGCTTGGTTTGCTAACGACTAATTTCTCATTGATATAGTCAACCGAATGTTTTACCAATTCCGCATCATCAAACTCTACTTGGTAACTCGTCTTACGATTGATTTGCTTCCAGAGATTTAAAAATTCTTTTCGGGCAATATTTTCTTGATTGACCTCATTTGAGAATTGAATTACCGCATTATTGGCATTTTCAATTTCATACTGTCCAGCATGATAAACGCTCTCCAATATCTCTACCAGCTTATCCTCATAACCTGCTAGTGTTTCAGACAGTTGTAACTGATGATTTTCTTTTGTAGTAAAATATTCTGCAGTCAATTGCCCTTCACGGTCTATATAGCCTTGTCGAATCAAATCAAAATGAATCGAATCTGCTTGTTCCTTGGTAATTCGTATTGTTTGACCTTCTTGATTCGTTAGAACTTTATTCGTAAAGAGAGTAACATCCACTTTTACAGGACGTTCTGCTAAGAGTTCTTTGATTTCTTCTTGTAGACTTCGAGCAAATTGATCATAACTTTCATTTGCAATTACTGTCAGTTTATTGATTTCATGAACATCATTTCCTAAGAGTTCAAAATCCTGACGAATTCCGTTTTGGTCAACTGCTAAACGCATACCACGACCGATTTCTTGACGTTTTCGAGTCTCTGCTGAAGATTGCTTCAGCGTACAGATTTGAAAGACATTAGGATTATCCCATCCCTCTTTTAGAGCTGAGTGAGAAAAGAGGAAACGAACTGGCTCTTCAAAGCTCAATAAACGCTCCTTGTCCTTCATAATCAAGTCATAGGCATCAATGTCATTTGAAAGATTATTTTTCTTTTCACTGGCAGATTTATAGTCCACAAAAATGGTCTTATCTGACTTCTTCACTTTATCTACCGAAAAGTAACCGGCATGAACTGAATTTCCTTCAAGATTAGCCTCCAAATATCGACGATAAGGAGTTGGTTCCTGTGTTTGGATAAACTGGTTTACTTGATTTCGATATTCTTCTTCAAAAATCTGAGCATATTCACCATTATAGGCATCATTATGTTCATCATATTGTTTATACTTGGCCACTTCATCGATGAAAAATAGGGATAATACTTTAATTCTTCGATTGTACAGTTTACTTTCTTTTTCGAGATGACTTTTTATAGTTTCTCGGATTTGAATTCTTCTGATGCTCGACTCATCCACTTCCCCTATCACTTCACCAACATGAAGTTCTTGCGTCACGCCAACTTGAAGTTTGTTCTCCCTTGCATCAAAGTGACTAAGGGTCATTCCTTTATAAGCAGATAAATTCCCTGATTCAGCGTATAAATCAAAGGGTTCTTCCACTACCTTCAATTTCCTTTTGACACCTGACTGCGTTTTTACTTCAAACTCAATTTTTGCTTTGGGTGCTCCTGTTTTTTGTGGAATGATTTCTTGTAGATAAAGATAGCCTTGTGTCCCGGTCGTCCCAGTTTGCTCAATAGCCTTAACCGCAATCTTTTTCACTAATTTTTGATTGTAAGCATCCATGGCATCCAATCTATAAACCATATCATGCTTTTCCTTGTGTGTAGCCGAATAGCGTAGCGTAAACAATGGCTTAAAATCTTTTAGTCTTTCCTTTGTCTGTTTCCCTTCAACAGACTGAGGCTCATCAATAATCATAATCGGATTCATAGCTGCCAATACATCAATCGGACGACGCCAACGGAAACTTTCCTGCTCAGAATGAATCCGTCGCGCATCTTTCCCTTTCGCATTAAAAGCTTGAGAGTTGATGACCATAATTTGAAGGTCTGACGAATTGGCAAAACTATCCAAATCACCTAAACGTGAAGAATCGTAGACAAAATAGCGTGGTTGTTTGCCATACTCCATCTGAAAGTGGCTTGACATGATCTGTAGAGATTTGAGAACTCCTTCACGAATGGCTACACTTGGAACGACAATGACAAATTTAAGCCAGCCATAGCGTTTATTCAACTCCATAATTGTACGGATATAAGTGTAGGTCTTCCCTGTTCCCGTCTCCATCTCTATGGAAAAATTATAAGCTTCTCGTCCAGCAATCATATCAATCGATAGTTTATCAGAAGGACGCAAACCATAGCGAGTTTGCATAGTATGAACATTTTCTCGTATACTTGCTTGACTCAATTGAATCGGTGCATTTCGATAAGCATCTAAAACCAAATCTACCTCATCTGACTTGAGACGACCTGGATCCGCCATATACTGAACTCCAGTATGTTTGGCTTGCCCTTGAAATAAATCTGCAATGGCACTAACCGCATCCAACTGGAATTGTTGTTTTTTAAATTGTAGTTTCATAATTTATTTTCTTCTTTATAATTTATTACTTTCAGGATAAAACCAAATACCAGATAAGAACTAATGGAATCAATATATATTGAAACCAAATAATGATTTTATTCCAACTAAAATCATGTCTCTTGATAAATTGCTCAATATAAAGAAAGGCATCTTTTAGGCAACACTTTTTCTTACCATCTTCAATTGTCTCTTCTGTTACTTTAGATTCCATGTCAGATTGCGAATTGCCTTGACCATATTTTCTCTTCTGATACTTTTTAGCATACTTGTGATCAAAATCTGAATGATTTTCATTTCCGCGTAGGCTAATTTGATACCTTGACATTATCTGTTGGTATTTATTAATTTTTTCATCATCACTAAGTGATTTTTGGAAAATAATTGATTTTAAATCAAGTAAAAAGTCTTCTAATTCTAACTGATGATAGTGTAATTTCAGAGCTCTCTCATTATAATTCAACTTAGCAACAAAATTCTGGACAAGCAAAGAATATATGGAAAACAAAGCCGACAAAGCTAATCTATCTTTATTTTCGGGATTTATTAGCGAATACACTAGTAAACCCGTTGACATTATACTCATTGCTAAAAAGATCAATTCCCATTTTTCAGCATACTCGTACAATCTTTTACTTGTATTAATTCTAGCTGCCCTTACAGTATCTATCGAATTGCATTTTAAATTAATCTCATAGTCTATATCTCTATCTTTAAAATCTAGAATTTCGCTCACATTACACCACCTTCACTTTTGTATGTGGTGATAATTCTTTGAAGATTTCACTTACGTTAATTTTATCTGCTGAATTGGCAAATGAGCTATCACGGAAAACGGCACGAAGTGGTTGTGCTTGAGCGATGTGACGGATTACTTCTTCTGATATTTCATCTTCGAAACAAGCCATGAGCGAACCTTGATCTACGTCATAAACTTCTGCTCCTGCTACCTTATCCAAATCAATGGCTAGTGACAGTTCCATTCCCCATGTCAGAATAACTTGGAAAAGTAAGTCAAGGCCAGTACGTCCTTCCTTGATATTGGATACACTATCAAATAGTTCTCCTTGAATAAATTGATCCGGTCTAGCTGAAACATCCTTAAAATTAGAAGAATCTAGTTTGTAAGCCTTAAATCCAAAGTCCTGCTTGTCAACCAACTCTGGATGCTCCTCTTGAATCTTGGCGGCAGCACGACGAATCCGCTCACGTGAAATTTGGTCAATGGTTTCATAACCTGCTTCTTTAGCAGCAGACTTATCTGCTACTTCCTCATCCAACGTACACAGAATAAACTTACGATTTCCACCATCTTCAGCATTCAGTTGCATGACTGCATCCGCCGTAGTACCCGAACCACCGAAAAAATCTAATACAATAGAATCTTTCTTACTTCCAATCTTCAAAATTTTTCTTAATAGCTTAGTTCCCTTAGGGTCATTAAACATACCCTTCTTAATTAATAATGCTAATTCTTCATTGTTACCATGTGAATGTCCCACTTCTTCATAATTCCAAAGGGTTCCAACTGTTACACCATCTCTAACCTCTGATAAAAATGTTTTTTTATCTACTCCTCCATTCTTATTAAAATAAAGTCTATTATCATTGTATAAATCTTCTAATTTGTTTTTGGAATATCGAGGATATGTTCCTTGTGGAGAAGTCCATTCAACTCCGTTAGGAAATCTAATAGTATAAATACTTGATAAGCTACCACTCCTAGCATGAATCGGGGTGGATTTCCACGGACCTCTTGGGTCATCATCCCTGTTTTTATAACTTTTATTTTGTTTTTCAGTACGTGGTAATAAATTTAATTGTCCAAAATTTCTATTTTTTGAGTAAATTAATATACTCTCGTGTTGGTACGAAATATCAGTATCATTTGAAACTGTGTATTTATTATTCCAAATTACACCTGCTACAAAATTCTCCTCCCCAAATATCTCATCACAGATAGCTTTGAGGTTAGCTTGTTCATTATCATCGATAGAAATAAAGATAACACCTGAATCCTTGAGGAGATTACGTGCTAGGCGGAGACGTGGATACATCATATTGAGCCAGTCTGAGTGATAACGGGCCGAAGTCTTTTCATTTTTTGTAAGCCCAACTACCTGGCGTCCTTCTTCATCCAAAAGTTCCATCTCTTCCTTCAACTCTTCGTCTGTTTTTTGGAACTTATCAGAATATACAAAGTCTTTTCCTGTATTATAGGGTGGATCGATATAAATCATATCGATTTTTCCTAGATAGGATTCTTGTAAGATTTTTAAGACTTCTAAATTATCTCCAGTAATAAAGACATTTTCACTGTTTTCAAAGTCAACACTTTCATCAAGATCTGGTCTTAGGGTTTTAGTAGTTGGTCGCCCAGCTTCTGCAATAGCTTCACGCTTTCCAACCCAAGTAAACTCATAGGATTCTCGACCATCCACAATTTCCTCTGATAAAAACTGTTTAAGCTTCTCAAAGTCAATCGCAGGACGTAATCTGCCGTATTCATCCCTCTTTTCCGTCAGAACTTCAGGAAAAAGTTGACCAATTTTTGAAATATTATCTGTAAAAACATCTTTTGAAGTGAGAGTTAATTTCTCAAGTCCAGAGTTTTCACCTGTGTGCTGTGCTGTGCTGTGCTGTGCTGTGCTGTGCTGTGCTGTGCTGTGCTGTGCTGTGCTGTGCTGTGCTCATGGTAGTATCCTTTCTTAGCTTTGTCAAGCTTTTGTAATTTTAATTTTCTAACAAATTAAGTTGGCTTATCCTATCTTTGTAATGCTTCATTTTTAATACATTACAGCTTCATTTTATCAAAAATAAGGATTGAAATCAAAAGAGTTCTCTAATCTCAATTTCTGATTTTTCTTTATATTTATACTCTTCAAAAATCTCTTCAAACCACATCAACGTCGCCTTACCGTATATA
>NZ_VMLM01000024.1:0-5048 GCF_013276695.1 Streptococcus sp. 4155 | reverse complement strand
ACAGTGTTTTGAGCAGCTTGCGGCTAGCTTCCTAGTTTGCTATTTGATTTTCATTGAGTATTATTATTTTTTATTCTTTACAGATTCAAAATAGACCTTTATTATTTTTCTAAAAAAGGAAAGCTCTGCGGCCTTCCTTCGTCTTACTTGCGTTTCTTCTTCGCTTTTTTCATTTTATTCGCCATGCGTTTCATAGACTGTTTCATGGCAAATTCACCGATTTTACCTTTGAGTCCGCCACCAAACATCTGGCTCATATCGGGCATTCCTGCTCCTCCGAGAGCTGATAAGTCAGGCATACCACCTTGTCCCATCATTCCTTCAAGGGCAGACATATCCATTCCTCCCATATTTGGCATATTTTTGGGAAGATTGTTTGGATTGATTCCCATTTGCTTCATCATTTTATTCATATCTCCAGACATGACACCCTGCATGAGCTGTTTAGCCTGGTTAAAGTCCTTGATAAATTTATTGACTTCGACAAATGTATTTCCAGAACCTGCAGCGATACGACGACGACGGCTTGGATTTAACAAATCTGGATTTTCACGCTCTTCAGGTGTCATTGAAGACACAATAGCACGTTTGCGAGCAATCTGACGCTCATCTACCTTCATGTTTTGAAGGGCTGGATTGTTAGCCATACCTGGAATCATCTTGAGCAAGTCTTCCATTGGGCCCATGTTTTGCACCTGATCCAACTGAGCAATGAAATCATTGAAATCAAAGGTGTTTTCACGCATCTTCTCAGCCATTTCAAGAGCTTTTTGCTCATCGTATTCCTGAGAAGCTTTCTCAATCAGAGTGAGCATATCCCCCATACCAAGGATACGGCTAGACATGCGGTCTGGGTGGAAGGTCTCAATGTCCGTAATCTTTTCACCTGTACCAGTAAACTTGATTGGTTTTCCAGTAATGTGACGAACAGATAGAGCCGCACCACCACGAGTATCGCCATCAATCTTGGTAAGGATAACCCCAGTTACTTCCAACTGAGCATTAAACTCATGCGCAACATTGGCTGCTTCCTGACCAATCATAGCATCAACGACAAGCAAGATTTCATTTGGTTGAGCCAATACTTTCACATCACGAAGCTCATTCATGAGGAGCTCATCAATCTGCAAACGACCCGCAGTATCAATCAAGACATAGTCGTTATGATTGGCTTGCGCTTGTTCCAAACCTTGACGAACAATCTCAACAGCTGGTACTTCTGTACCAAGAGCAAAGACAGGCACATCAATCTGTTGACCCAGTGTCTTCAGCTGGTCAATAGCAGCTGGACGATAAATATCCGCCGCAATCATCAAAGGACGAGCATTTTCTTCCTTCTTGAGTTTGTTGGCCAATTTACCAGCAAAAGTTGTTTTACCAGCCCCCTGCAAACCAACCATCATGATGATTGTAGGAATCTTAGGTGATTTGATAATTTCTGCCGTATCAGAACCTAAAACGGTTGTCAATTCCTCATCAACGATTTTAATAATCTGTTGCGCAGGATTAAGTGTATCAATGACCTCATGGCCGACTGCACGCTCACGAACTTTCTTGATAAAATCCTTTACAACAGGCAAGGCAACGTCGGCCTCGAGCAAGGCCAAGCGAATTTCTTTGGTTGCCTCTTGGACATCAGATTCAGAGATTTTTCCTTTTTTACGTAGATTTTTAAAGACGTTCTGCAAACGTTCTGTTAAACTTTCAAATGCCATTTTTCTTCCTCTTATTCTCTATTATCAATGCTTGTTAAAATTTCTATCTGCTCCTGCAGAAAGTCATCCTTGGGATAGCGCTCCAAAATCTGATCAAAAATCTGACTGCGGACAATGTAGTCCGAGTACATGTGCAATTTCATCTCATAATCTTCCAGAATCTTTTCTGTTCGCTTGATATTGTCATAGACAGCCTGACGACTGACACCGAACTCCTCGGCAATCTCAGCAAGGCTGTAATCATCAGCGTAGTAGAGCTCGATATAATTCATTTGCTTATCTGTCAAAAGCGCTGCATAAAATTCAAAGAGCGCATTCATACGATTGGTTTTTTCGATTTCCATAACTTTTATTATACCAAAAATTAGCCTAATCTACCACATTAGGAAGCCAATCCGAGAAGATAGCCAGGTAAATTTGAAAAAGACATGAGACTAGCCCCAAGTAATTTCCAATTGATAGCTGGCAAAGGGATGTCCCTCTTGATTTTGTAGTTGATAATCTAGTTCAATCTTTTGCCCATCAACTTCATAGCGACTGGTTTGGATAACAAATTCCTGCATGCCCATTGGTGTAGGAATGTCGGCTAAACTATCACTATCCTTTAGAAAGCGCATAATGGTCTTGGGATTTGAAAAACGGCTCATCACCAGTTCTTGACCATGGAATTTAATCACTACTTTTTCCTTTTCCTCATTATAGAAAAGCAGGTAGCTATAATCTCCCTTTTCATGCACTTCCACGTCATAAAGTTGGTCAATCACTTCCAACTGCTCATCAAACTGAATCGTATTTCGCATCCGAATCTTCACATCAAGTCCTCTTTCTTGTCTCTTGTCCTACTATTTTACCAAAAACTCTAGCTTTTTGCTATAATGGTCATATGAACGAAAAAGTATTCCGTGACCCTGTTCACAACTACATCCATGTCAATAATCAAATCATCTATGACTTGATCAATACAAAAGAATTTCAACGTTTGCGCCGTATCAAGCAACTGGGAACTTCCAGTTATACCTTCCACGGTGGAGAACACAGCCGCTTCTCCCACTGTCTAGGAGTCTATGAAATTGCACGACGTATCACGGAGATTTTTGAAGAAAAATATCCTGAGGGATGGAATCTTGCCGAATCCCTCCTCACCATGACCGCTGCTCTCCTCCATGACCTGGGTCATGGTGCCTACTCCCATACTTTTGAACATCTCTTTGATACAGACCATGAGGGCATCACCCAGGAAATCATCCAAAGTCCTGAGACGGAGATTCACCAAGTCCTGCTACAAGTGGCGCCAGACTTTCCAGAAAAAGTTGCCAGTGTCATAGACCATACCTATCCTAACAAGCAGGTGGTGCAACTCATTTCCAGTCAGATTGATGCGGACCGTATGGACTATCTCTTGCGCGACTCCTATTTTACAGGAGCATCCTATGGGGAATTTGACCTGACTCGCATCCTCCGAGTCATTCGTCCTGTCGAAAATGGTATCGCCTTTCAGCGCAATGGCATGCACGCCATCGAAGACTACGTCCTCAGTCGCTACCAGATGTACATGCAGGTTTATTTCCACCCCGCAACACGCGCCATGGAAGTTCTCCTACAGAATCTTCTCAAACGCGCCAAGGAACTCTATCCTGAGGACAAGGATTTCTTTGCCCGAACTTCTCCACACCTCCTGCCTTTCTTCGAAAAAAATGTGACCTTGTCTGACTATCTAGCTCTGGATGATGGTGTGATGAATACCTACTTCCAACTCTGGATGACCAGTCCTGACAAGATTCTTGCAGACCTGTCGCAACGCTTTGTCAACCGCAAGGTCTTTAAATCCATTACTTTTTCACAAGAAGACCAAGACCAACTCGCTAGCATGAGAAAATTGGTTGAGGATATCGGCTTTGATCCCGACTACTACACTGCCATTCATAAGAATTTTGACCTCCCTTATGATATCTATCGTCCCGAATCTGAAAATCCACGGACACAGATTGAGATTTTACAAAAAAATGGTCAACTGGCCGAACTCTCTAGCCTGTCTCCTATCGTCCAATCCCTTGCTGGCAGTCGCCACGGAGATAATCGCTTTTATTTTCCAAAAGAAATGTTGGACCAAAACAGCATCTTTGCTAGCATTACCCAGCAATTTTTACACTTAATTGAGAACGATCATTTTACCCCAAATAAAAACTAGAAGAGGAATTTTATGAGTATTAAACTAATCGCTGTCGATATTGACGGAACCCTAGTCAACAGTCAAAAGGAGATTACTCCTGAAGTCTTTTCTGCCATCCAAGATGCCAAAGAAGCTGGTGTCAAAGTCGTCATTGCAACTGGCCGCCCTATCGCAGGTGTTGCCAAACTTCTGGACGACTTGCAGTTGAGAGACGAGGGTGACTATGTTGTGACCTTCAATGGTGCCCTTGTCCAAGAAACTGCTACAGGGCATGAGATTATCAGCGAATCCTTGACTTATGAGGATTATCTGGATATGGAATTTCTCAGTCGTAAGCTCGGTGTCCACATGCATGCTATTACTAAGGACGGTATCTATACTGCCAATCGCAATATCGGAACATACACTGTGCACGAATCAACCCTCGTCAACATGCCTATCTTCTACCGCACACCTGAAGAAATGGCTGACAAGGAAATCGTCAAGTGTATGTTCATCGATGAGCCTGAGGTTCTCGATGCTGCAATTGAAAAGATACCAGCAGAATTTTACGAACGCTACTCTATCAACAAGTCTGCTCCTTTCTACCTCGAACTCCTTAAAAAGAATGTAGACAAGGGGTCAGCCATCACTCACCTAGCTGAAAAACTCGGATTGACCAAAAATCAAACCATGGCTATCGGTGACGAAGAAAATGACCGTGCCATGCTGGAAGTCGTTGGGAACCCCGTTGTCATGGAAAATGGAAATCCAGAAATCAAAAAAATCGCCAAATACATCACTAAAACAAATGACGAATCCGGTGTTGCCCATGCCATCCGAACATGGGTACTGTAAGAGGGTATGAATAGACGAAAACCGCTCAGTTGAGCGGTTTTTATAGTAAAATGAAATAGGAATAGGACAAATCAATTTCTAGTAATGTTTTAGAAGTCCAGATACACTATTCTAGTTTCAATCTACTATAGTATCTAATTACATACCCCCTGCTGGAATCGATAAATAGAAAAAACCTTATTTTAAGGCTCTTCCTATACTATTTATCAATAACCCTCTTTTAGAGTATGTCCGTAAGTTTGAATAATTTGTTGTATATCTTTATGCCTTAGTAATCTTGAAACAGCCCATATATCAACACCTTTTGATAATAGACTTCCTGCGAA
>NZ_VMLM01000023.1:0-22329 GCF_013276695.1 Streptococcus sp. 4155 | reverse complement strand
AGGGGCTTATTTTGATAAAAAAGAGAACTTGAATGCTTACTATCATGTCCTTGAACAAATATTAGCCAATCACGGTATTCCCCTTCAAATTATAGTAGATTGAAACTAGAATAGTACACCTCTACTTCTAAAACATTGTTAGAAATCGATTTGACTGTCCTGATCGGTTTGTCCTATTCTTATTTCATTTTACTATACTTTCAAACCTAGCCGTTTCTCAATAAAACGACTAACTGAATACATCACACGCTTAGCGGCTGCCTCGCTTCCGACCATCATCACACAATCATCTGCGTAGCGCACAAATCGAAGTCCCCTCTTTTCTAATTCCTTGTCCAATTCATTAAGCATGATATTAGATAAGAGAGGAGATACATTTCCTCCCTGTGGTGTACCAACTAGCGTTTTATGACGCCGACCGTTAATGATAACACCTGAATGAAGATACTTACGAATCAAGGATTCCCTATCTCCGTCTTCGATCATATTATGTACTAAGGACATCAATCTATCTTGAGGAACCCTATCGAAAAATTTCTCTAGGTCTATATCCACTATCCACTCATAGCCGTCATTTAAGTACTCTAAGAGCTTGGACAATGGCTTGTTGGATTATCCTATCCATCACTGTCGGAATCCCAAGCTGAAGGACACCTCCATTGGGTTGGGGGATTTCAACTCGCAGGACTGATTGAGGTTTGTATTTTCTCTGTTTTATCAGCTCCTTAGTCAAGCGCCAGTTTTGTCTGAGATAGTCATCCATCTCTTCGATAGTCATTCCATCAATCCCAGCTGAGCCTTTATTGGATTTTACTTGATTGTAAGCTTCCAGCATATTTTCGCGTGATACTATCTTATCTAGCAATTTTGACATGTGCCTATTCCTTTCTTGTTTTGGTGCCTGAGGGATATCTTATATTGGTGAACCTTCATCTAGTCAATACGTGACAGAGTCCAGTTCTATCAGACCGTTCGTTTTACAGACACAAGTAAAGTAGGATTACTTCGATCTGTCGTTTTCTCTTTCTAGCGACAGAGCTCACGGGATAAGTCCTACATCTTTCCTCGTTTAGACTAGACATGAGGACGTTAAAAGGTTACAGTGGAAAAAGATAAATCTTAGTTCGAATTCAATTACTCTCGTGATTTACGCATATAGGTTACGACTACCTTTTTGGACTTTAAGGTTTCGCGCCCCCCCTATCCGCTATATACGCCTTACTATCACCTTCCTGTTCGTAGAGCCACGATTTCGCTATCCCTTCCTCTGACGATTCTTATTTCCAGCGTCAGACTTAAAACGGTCTATCCCCAGACCGTTTTAATCCGCTACCTCACGATAGTCAGGCTTGGGAATCGCTATTGGGTTCACCGGTAGCAGGTGCCCACCAAGGACTTATACTCAATGAAAATCAAAGAGTAAACTAGGAAACTAGCCGCAGGCTGTACTTGAGTACGGCAAGGCGACGTTGACGTGGTTTGAAGAGATTTTCGAAGAGTATTACACCTCAGATGCACCACATGCCCGTCGTACTTCAAAAAAACTGAAGTCAGATTTCACTGACCTCAGTTTTTTATTATTTAGCATAATCTACTGCACGAAGCTCACGAATCACGGTTATCTTGATATTTCCTGGGTAATCGAGATTGTTTTCAATTTTCTCACGAACTTTGTGAGCTAAGATTGTGACTTTGTCGTCCTTGATTTTTCCTGGATTGACCATGATACGAATTTCACGTCCTGCTTGAAGGGCAAAGCTATTTTGTACCCCTTCAAAGCCGTTCGCAATTTCTTCCAAATCATGGAGACGCTTGATGTAGCTTTCAAGAGACTCACTACGAGCACCTGGACGAGCTGCGCTCAAGGCATCTGCTGCAGCAACGATAACTGCAATGACGCTCTCAGCTTCAACATCTCCGTGGTGACTAGCAATCGTATTGACCACAACTGGATGTTCCTTGTACTTACGTGCCAATTCCATACCGATTTCAACGTGGCTACCTTCAACCTCGCGGTCAATGGCTTTTCCGATGTCGTGAAGGAATCCAGCACGACGGGCAAGAGCCGCATTCTCACCAAGCTCGCTGGCCATAATACCAGCTAACTTAGCAACCTCAATCGAATGGCGCAAAACATTTTGGCCATATGAAGTCCGGAATTGCAAGCGACCCATAATCTTCATCAAGTCTGGATGAAGGTTTGGTGCGCCAATCTCATAGGCAGCAGTCTCACCGTATTCACGGATCTTATTGTCAATCTCTTGACGGTTTTTCTCAACCAACTCTTCGATACGAGCTGGGTGGATACGACCATCCTTGAGCAACATTTCCATAGTCATACGGGCAATCTCACGACGAATCGGATCAAATCCTGACAAGGTCACCACTTCTGGTGTATCGTCGATAATCACATCGACCCCTGTCAAACTTTCAAAGGTACGAATGTTACGACCTTCACGACCAATAATGCGTCCCTTCATAGTATCGTCTGGCAGATGAACCGTTGAGTTTGTTGACTCCGCTACATATTCACCAGCGATACGTTGCATAGCTTGAACCAGGATGTCCTTGGCCATTTTGTCAGAACGTTCCTTGACCTCTTGCTCAGCTTCGCGAATACGACTGGCAATCTCCTTGGTCAAGTTTTCCTCTGTCTGTGCCAAGATAATATCTCGTGCTTCTGCCTGAGACAGAGCACCAATACGCTCTAGTTCTGCTTCTTTTTGTCTTTCGACTTCCTCTAATTGCTCTTCACGCGCATCAAGGTTTTTCGCTCTATCAGAAATACTTTGTTCTTTTTGTTCAAGTGTTTGTTCTTTACTCGTCAAATTGTCGTCCTTACGGTCAAGGCTAGTAGCTCTCTCTGTCAAACGACTTTCGATTTGTTTGAGTTCTTGACGTTCTGATTTGAATTCAGCGTCCACTTCTTCACGGTATTTTCTGGCTTCTTCTTTGGCCTCCAATAGTGCTTCTTTTTTAAGAGACTTGCTTTCACGTTTGGCTTCATTAACAAGTAAATCCACTTCACGCTCAGCTTGTCCACGTAAATTAGTTGCTTCTTGTTCAGCATTTAAAAGCATCAACTCTGCAGCTTCCTGAGATGATTTCATCTTAGCTGAGATGCTGACATATCCAATGACTAAACCAATGATGACGGCAAAAACAGCAATCGCAAGCGACATGATTTCCATGTTTTTACCTCATTTTATTGTTATTCCGAATGACATACATTCTTTTACATTCTACCATAAAAAAGTAATTTTCACAAACCTTAAATGGATATCGCTAACATCCGCATTATCACTATCATAGTTATCATTTACAGATATAAAGCGAATACCTTTTTCAAGAAATATCTTTTGTAAGTACTTTCCTGACTCGATATACTCTCTGCCGAAACGAGATAAATCTTTTACCATAATGATAGAAAACTTTCCTTTATTCAGGTCATCAATCATATTCTTAAAATTTGGTCGCTCAAAATTAGAACCACTATATCCATCATCTACATATTCATAGGATAATTCAATAGATTTCTCTTCTACCTCAAAAGCAAAAAGGATAAATTCCCCCTACACTTAAAATTTATCCCTCTTGGTAACCTCTTTTATTAATTTTTTTGATAAAGAAAACGCACATTTTATTTAACTGGTGCTGAAATATTTATAATAATATTTTTTTAGTTCTTTCTAGAATAATGATATTAAGATTTTTCATATATCTTATATATTCTTCTTCTGTGCTAGCAATCCTAATATCTTCTTTATCTAAAAAGACAACCTGATTGTTCTCTAAATCTGATTTAATTAAATCTATAATTTTATTTTGCTCATATATAAATCCTTCTAACTTAAAAAACTCGACAAATTTCTCAAATCCATTTTTACAATTATCATCATCAAAAAATAGTTCAAACCATTCACGGTAATTCTCTATAGCATAATCTATTTTTGAATTATTATTTCCCGCAAACCATTCTTTTATAGCATATAGTGTTAAATCAAAACGATCATAATATCCTTTATAAATTCCATTCTTGATTCTAGGTTTTCCACCTCTAGCTGTATTAACGGTTTCTGATTTTCCACCACCTCTAGGGAAAAGAATGTGTCCACCTATTGTTCTTGAAATACTCAAATGATCTAAAATTATTCTGTCGTTTAATCCTGCCTTTCTTGCCCAATAAATAGAGGCTCCTATATAATCACTTGATAATAAATACTTATACTTATCCTTATCAATAAATAAAGTATAAAAATCTCCATTTCCAAAGTTTTGGCATTTATTACATACAGATGTTATTTTAAGTTTTTCTTTTGAATCATCATCAAAAAACATCTTACATAAATCATCGTACAACGCCTTACTACATACATCAGGATCCTTTCTATTATATAATGAAAAACCTTTGGGAAAATAAGGATATAAATCAAATAGATAATTTTTAAACTTCATATTTATTACTCTCCATTAAATCTTTTTAGGAAATTTAAAGTCAAATTTTCCTCCAAGCACACCCGCACTTACTCCCGCAACTACTACAAGTGTTGTACTAATTGTTCCTATTTTCTTCACGCCACTGTTTAGCTCTTTTGTTAAATAAAACAACATTGATCATATCTGCTTCACTTACATACTTGTAAGACAACTGTTCGTTGGTAAGATCTTTTAAGAGATATTCTTTGATTGCATCTGTATGAATTTTGTAGTTAATCTTAGAAATTTCTCTATTCAAATTCCAGCCTAATGATATCTTAGAATTTTAATCTGACTTAAGTCTTTTGTAATCCTGAATTACATACATCTTAAATTCAGCAGAAATACATGAAGCAAATTCAAAGGCAATATCTATATGTGCAAATGCACCACCATATCTTCCACCTTTTGAGATAATTCCGATTGCTCCAGTTTTCTCTACCCATTTCTTAGGAGACAATGTAAATGAATTATATCCAGCTTCCGATTTAATTCGGTCGAATTCGACCGAATTGAAATTCATGTTGTTTAAGCTTTTCCATAAACCAAGAAACTCAATTGTATCTTTTCTTCTCATCCAATTTTTAATTACATCACTCGATACTTATCCGAACGATAAGCTCCACGTAAGGTGTTCGCAATCGACCAAACTGCATTGACTACATTTGAAATCTGAACATCGTTCGACTGGAATATCGGTAGTTTTTCTTTAAAATTAGACATTTACTTCCCCTGTTTTTATTATTAACAATTCTCTTCATTATACCACAAAATACAAGTGATAAAGCGGATTCAAGGGAAAAAATCGAAGTTTATATACTAACTTTCTTTTCTGAGTTTTTGTCTTTTGTATTAGGGATTCTGTCATTTTCTAAAAAACTTTATCTTAAACTTACTCATAAAAATTTAAAAAATAAAAAGCCCACCTTTCAGTAGACTTAGTAGTGATCTTTGAAGGACAAAAAAGCGATGCTATCTCCATCCATCATATAAATCAAGCGATTTTCTGCATCAATACGCCGTGACCAGGCTCCTTGGTAGTCATACTTGAGTGGTTCTGGTTTTCCTATTCCTGTAAATGAATCACTTTGAATATCCTTAATTAGTTTATTGATTCTTTTTAGTGTTTTCTTATCCTGAGTTTGCCAGTAGCAATAATCTGCCCAGGCATCTTCTGTAAACTTGAGCAGCATTCCTCACTCCTCAATAACATGGACTTGAGTGCTTCCAGCACGGACTTGAGCCATTCCTCGCAAGACCTTGTCAGATAGTTCCTTATTTTGAACGATTCTCAGAGTTTCCTGAATACTGTCCCATTCGCTCTTTGAAAGAACTACAATGTCCTCATCTGGATTTTTATTAACCACCGTTAAAGGCTCAAATTCATCATTGACCTTCTTCATATAGTCTTTTAAATGATTTCGGAATGTTGAGTAAAGAACTGCTTCCATAACCATACCTCGTTTTACCTCTTTTCCACTATTATACACGAAAAGAAAGAAATTGTCAGAAACTTGTACAAGATTTTCTTTTCTATCTATTTATTCGTAAAAAATCTCAAAAAGCCTACCTTTCAGTAGACTTAGTTTGTTTCTATTCTTATTGGCACTCTTCCAAAATTCTGTTCTGCTATACTTGGATTTCCTAGTTGGTAAATCTGGTCTGCCTTTTGGGTCATAGTATCCCAAGGCTCTTTGCCAATTCGACTGACTAGATTGACCTGTCCCTTCAAGGACTTGAGATGTTGCCTGCCTTTTTCAGTAAATCCAAGGACATGAATGGCTTCTGACAAGTCACTTTCTCTAGCTTGCACCAAAATATAGGTCAAAAGACGTCTGACACGCGCCTTGGTGTAGCGTTTGGTAGTCACTAACTCGACCAATTCTTCCACAGACTGGGCTGTTTTAATAGCTTCTTTAATGCGCACAGCCATTTCTTGATTGACCTGATAGATGGTGGTTAGGTCGGGATTTGACAAGATTTGATAGCGGAGCAAGGGAAAATAGTCATCCCAACTCACCTTACTGGCTTGCTCAAAAAGGGTAACAGAAGGCATAAAGCGTTCTAAGAAATCTTGGTCTGACTGATGCTGACGGAGAGCTGTCGCCGAGGCGTAGTCTACATCCTTATCCACAGAATGATAGCCAGCCCCCTGACGCTGAATCGGATGAAGTTTAATATTTCGCCCCGCAACCGCCTTGGCATAGGCCAGAGCAAGAACATGATTGGGCGTATTGCCAGAAAAATCAAGACCAGCAAATTCCTTCCACATGGCCTGAGTTTTCTGGGGATAGGAAAGGGAATCAGGCAGATTTTCCACAAATTTCTCCATCTCAGCACCTTTCTCTGTGTATAAGTCAGCGATTTTCTGATAATCTCGAACTTCCTCTGTCCCAAAAACTAGACTATCAATGCCCAAGCGATCCAAGATATTCACAGCTCCTTGACCAAAGAAATCAGCTGCCTGAACACTGACTAAAAAGGGCAATTCCACTACCAAGTCTGCGCCATTTTCCAGCGCCATCTGGGTCCTTGTCCACTTATCCACAATAGCAGGCTCTCCACGCTGCATGAAATTCCCTGACATGGCAACAATTTTCAGTCCCTCTGCCTGATCCAGCAGGTATTTATGGCCATTATGAAAAGGATTGAACTCCGCGATAATACCTGTGATGGTCATGATAATCTCCTACTTCTGCGCCACAAAAAACCAACGGGTGCTAGTTTCTGTTGGCTCCTTATCCTCAAAGTCTGCATAGAGTTTGAAGGACTTGAATCCAGCCTGTTTCAGCAAGATATCATAGGTCAAGATCTCATAGGTTCTCTCCTCATGTACTTCATCGTGGCGACTAAAGGAACCGTCAGCCTCCTTGATAAAGAAAGTCAGCTCATGCACGATGGAATGAGGAGCTTCGTCCTCATATGTATCCCAAAGCATGGCAAAATCTTCCGCATTTTCATGGTAGGAATAGCCAGGGAATACTTCATCTGTCTGGTAGGTCGAGTGCACGTCAAAGATGAAAACTCCCTCTTCATTCAGCGCATTGTACACGTCCTTAAAGACGTCCCCTAATTCCACCTCATCCTGCATATAGCAGATAGAGTCCGAATAACACGTGACAAAATCGTATTTCCCTGCCTTGGACAAATTCAGCATATTACCTTCTATAAAAGCAATCTTTTGCTTGGCTGAAGTCGCTCTCTTCTCCGCAATCTTCAACATATCCGCACTCAAGTCAAGTCCAGTCACATCAAAACCAGCCTGAGAGAAGCGCACTGATTGAATTCCTGTCCCACAAGCCAGTTCCAAGAGTTTCTTTCTCTCCTTGGTCTTAGGCAAATGACGCAGAGAAAAATTCGTCCATTTGTCGTATAAACTATCGTCCATGACCGCATCATAGACAGCCGCAAAGGTTTCATAAGTCGCCATAATCATGATACCAAGAGCTCCATGGTAAACACCACTAGCCCTTTACCTTTCTATCAATTTTTCTAAAATAAGCAAAGAAACCCAGTTGACTACAACTGAGTTCATCTTCTAAGCAAGAGCTTCTGAAATATCTACTGAATTCGCCTCATGCCATAGCTTCTCTAGATTATAATGGGCACGCATTTCTTCTGAAAAGATATGCACGACAACAGCACCGAGGTCCAGTAAGACCCAGCCTCCAGCTGCATCGCCTTCGACATGGCTACCTTTAAAGCCTGCTTGAGCTACTTTTTCACGGATATTGTCAGCGATAGCATCCAACTGACGGCTATTCATTGAACTAGTGATAACAAAGTAGTCCGTCACACTAGTCAAATCTTGTACATCAAGCGCGAGGATATCCTCCGCACGTTTCTCATCAGCCGCTTTCACGACTAGTTCTAGTAATTCTTTTTCGTTCATTTAGTCCTCTTTTTAAAAAATATGTTTGTAATCTAGGACATCTGCAAAGCGCTCCTCCCAAATGTCCTCATAAAATTCATTAATCGTTTCTGCCGGAATGTCATCCCCATCAAAGGTTGTGACAGCACCTTCTGGAACAATAAGCTGATAGCCATATTCAAAGGCAACCTTGACAGAGGTATCCACACAATATTCTGTCTGCATACCACATAAAACTAATTTTTCAATCCCCTGTTTATCCAAGTATTCTTTTAAGCCAGTTTCTTTGAAAATACTGTTATACTTCTTCTGAAAGACCTTTTCAGCAGGTTTTCGATTTAAAAGCGCAGATAACTGCCAATCTTCTGATGTTTGAGCTTCAGAGTTCTCAATATGTTGAACATAGATAATTTCAATATTCTTGCTTCTAGCCTGGTTTTGTAAATAAGAAATTTTTTCCAATAGACTTTTTGTCTGGAACCCAGTTTCTACTAAAACATTCTGAACATCAATGATTATAAAAGCCGTCTTCATTTAGTCCTCTTTCAAATAGCGCACAAAGGCGTTATAGGTTTCAAGGGTTTGGGGATAGATGGGAAATCCCTGATGAGCTAGATGCTCCACGGTACGAGCTGTTTCGTAGGCCACCGCCTTATTAAGTGATAGACTTGCAATCTCACGCGCCACATCTACTCCTGGAAAGGCGCGATTATGCTCGATATAGTCTGCGACGTAGATGACTTTATCTAGGTCTGTCATCTGGTCAGCACCGACTGTATGGATTTCAATAGCTCGCAGGATTTCTGAATCATACAGCTCCAAATCTTCCTGAATTTTGTAAATGCCAACCATTCCATGCCAGACATTATTACCCCAGTTTTTGAGATCAGAGTCTAGCTGATAACGGCCAATTAATTCAAGAAATTCCTGATCTGACAGCTTCTTAGCATAATCATGGAGAAGACCTGCAAGACCTGCTTTCTCGGTATCAACTCCAAATCGCTGAGCCAGTTCTATGGCGGCACGCTCCACACCTAGACAATGGGTTAGACGTTTCTCAGGTAGAAGCTTTGCCATTTTTTCCAACAAGGCCTCACGGGAGCAGTTGATATAGTCTTGATAGGACATCAGTAGAGCCCCTCCTTCTCGATGTAGTCTAGCACTGGCTGAGGTAGGAGAAAGTTGGGTTTCCGACCTTGGGCAATGAAGTCCCGCACCATGCTGGACGAGATATCCATGAGCGGTACGTCCACCCAGATAACTGGATAGGAAGTCCCTGCCTTGTAGCGTGGACGCTGAACCCCCACAAACTGAACCATGTCAACCAGTTCATCAATTCGGTACCACTTAGGCAGATAGTCAACCATGTCGGCACCGATGATAAAGTAATAATCCGTATCTGGATTCTTCTCTGTCAAAATCTTCATGGTGTCGTAAGTGTAGGAAATACCCTTGCGCTCCAACTCAATAGTTTCAATGGCTAGGCCTTCGATCCCCTCAATCGCCAACTCAAGCATTTTGAGACGATGGTGTTCAGGAATGGTTTCCTTTTTATCTACATGAGGAGGTTGGTATTCAGGCATGAGCAAGACCTGATCCAGTCCCAACTGTTGCCGTACTTGGTCCGCAACGATGAGATGGGCATTGTGAACAGGGTTAAAATTCCCCCCTAAAATCCCGACTTGCTTGCGTTTTTTCTCCTTGATTTCTGGCTCCAACTCTACCTTGGTAAAGGGAGTCAATAGTTCGATTGCCATAGGCTAGTCTCCTTTATTTTTCTGTAAAAACAGTTATTTGGAGTATAGTTTTTAGATCTCTTTGACTTTTTTAGAAATCTTGCGATTTTCTTTCTTGCTAGATTGTTTAAACAAAATCAAGATGCGTCCGATTTTTTGGACTGTATCCACACCGATTTCTTCTTCCAAAATTTCAGCTACTTCGTGGATATTTTCATCTGTATTTTGCAAGAGCGTTACTTTAATCAATTCGCGTGCATCAAGTGCTTGACGAACGCTGGTTTTGATTTGGTCGTTGAGACCATTTTTTCCAATTTGGATGATGGGTTTGAGGGTGTGTGCCTGACTGTTGAGGAAGGCACGTTGTTTTGATGTTAATGACATAATTTTCTTCCTTGTTTTTTGATAGTTATTTTAGGTGGTGAGGGACGGTCGGAACTAATTTTCCAAAGATCTCATCTTTGAAAAATGGATTTCCTGACCTCACAATTGAGCCTTGGTCTCAATTGTGCCCCTTGCCAATCTACAGATTGGCAAGACACCACGGCAATAACTATCTTTTTATGAGCTCACTTTGTTCGCTCAGTGATTTTATTTTAAATAATTGCTTTTCGTGTGACGACGGCGACGCCTTCTGGTGCCCAGACGGCGACTTTGGCAGTGCCTGTTACGCGGATCCAGCCTAGTCCTGAGATCACTAGGTCAGTTTTATCCTTGATGTTAAAGACATGCTGGACTAGTTTTGGAAAATCTTCTTTTTCCTTGCTATTTGGTGGTGTCAAAAGTGTTCCGAGGTGCTTATCGTAGAAAGCACTAGCGCCTTCAAGCTTAGTACGATGGAGTTTCAATTCGTTGTCAAAAAAGGCAGTGAAACCTTGTTTTTCTCCTGATATAAAGTCAAAACGTCCGAGACCACCTAAAAATAGGGTTTGTTCAGGATTAAGCTGATATGTTTTAGGCTTGATCTCCTTTTTAGGGCTGACATACTTGAGGTTTTTGGCCGTCAAGTAATGGGCCATTTGGTGACGGTGGATGATTCCCGGCGTATCGTAGATATAAGAACCATCATCAAGCGGAATCTCAATCTTGTCCAAGGTTGTCCCTGGGAAACGCGAAGTCGTAATAACATTCTGATCACCAGTGATTTCTTGGATAATAGCATTGATTAGAGTTGATTTTCCAACGTTAGTTACACCGACAACATAGACATCGCGGCCTTTACGGTAATGTTCAATCTTGTCAATGACTTCCTTAATGGTATGTTTGTTTTGAGCTGAAGTTAGGACGACATCAACAGGACGAAGCCCTTCTTCATGGGCACGTTCCATGAGCCACTGGCTAATCTTGCCCGGTTTAACTGACTTAGGTAGGATATCTTTTTTATTTCCAACCAAGAGGACATCATTGCCCGATACAAAGCGTGGCAAGCCTGGGATGACAGAGCCATTAAAATCAAAGATATCAATGACATTGACCACTAAGGCATCGCTGTCTCCCACCTCGTGCAAGAGCTTGAGGAAATCATCGTCCGTCAACTGGACATCTGTGATTTCATTGTAATGACGGAGACGGAAACAACGTTGGCAATAGACTTCACCTATCTCCAAACCTTTTTCGAGTGCCGACTGGGGGGTAAAACCAAGACCAACCTTATCTGTCGTCTGAATGGTTGCTCCACAACCAATACAGAGAATTTCTTCCATAGTTAAATTCCTTTTTTATATGTAATCGGTCCGTACTTTTTAGTGATTTTTCGCATAACACGACGCTCGCGAGCTCGGTTAATCTGCGTTTTAATCGAGTCATGTTGGACCAAGGGCTTGACCAAGATTGAACGAATGCCTGCACGGTGGGCTGCTCGTATATCTGTCATGAGCTGGTCGCCAACCATGACCACTTCCTTTTTCTCATAGTGAAATTCCTTCATGGCACGGTCAATTCCAAATGTGAAGGGCTTCAGAGCCCAATAAACGTAGTCAATCCCAAATTTCTCAACTGCTCGTTGGACGCGTTTTTTGGTGTTATTTGACACTACGATAATGCGAATGCCCGCGTCCCGAAGGTCATGTAGCCATTGCTTCATCTCTGGTGTCCCGTCAGGGTTGTTCCAAGCAATAAGGGTATTGTCCAAATCGACCAAAACAGCCTTGATTCCCTGCGCCTGCAGGCTTGGGACTGTCAGATCATAGACTGCTTCCACAGCAAAATCTGGCATGTAGTTTTCAATCGCCATTCTGGCTCCTTTTCTTAACTTTTTTTCGCAATTTTCCTTAGTAACAAGGATAAAACAATCCATAACCCTGCACTAGCTATACTGATGTAGAGCCAAGCATGGGGCTCATCTGTTAAAGGTAGGGGAACATTCATTCCGAAAAAGCCTGTCACGACTGCCAAAACAGCTAGCAAGACTGAAATGATAGTCAAGGTTGTCAAATTATCATTCAGATTATTGTTTAGAATATTGTTGTAAGAGGCTGAAAGTTGCTGTAAAATCTGAGAGATTAGGTCTGTCATGGATACCAGCTGATGAGCCTCAATCATAGCATCATCAAACTGCTCTCTCTCAATCTCATCAAAACTACGATACAAGGCATGACCTTGAATATGCTCCAACAAAATCCGATTTTGTTTAGCAGCCGCAGTAAGATAAACCATACCCGTCTCCAAGTCGGAAAGGGCAAAAAGATTTTTCTTAGTTGTTCGCTGACGCAAGAGACCATTGACCTCGTCCTTACTCTTATCCATCTGCTCGATGACAGGGTAGTAGGCATTGCTGATGATTTCCAGACTGGCAAAAAGAAACTTGTAGATCGAAAGCGTGTCATGGCTCTCCAGATAACGGGTCATTTGTTCAATGACATAGGCGTTCTTGGTATTACTAATGGTAATCAGGCGACGATGCTCCACGATAAAGGTCATGGGAAAAGTCTCATAGTAGGCCTTGTCCTTTTTCACATCTAGGACATTATAGATAAAGGTAACCGTCCCACTTTCACGGTGGTAGTCCATGTGGGCACGCTCATTCCTATCCAGTGCGTACTCAATGGTTTCCTTGTCCAAGCCGTAGATTTCAGAAAGGTCTTCTAGTTTATTCAACTTTCCGAGGTCTAGGTCTATCCAGGTACAACCATTGCCCAACTGCTTTTCTAAAACCATCTTTTCTCCTTTATTAAACTCCCTCTATTGTACCACAAATTACTTAAAATAACAGGTCTAGTCCGTGCGTGAGAAATTGCTAACAACCGTGATATTTCGGTTCGGAACAAAGTGAAGAGCTTGCTCCTCGCTACGAAGCTGTGTCGTACGAATTCCCACACTGACAACCTTACCCGATACAGTAATGGGGCCGTTGGTCAGAACAACCTCATCTCCCACATCCAGTTGACGTTCAAAAAGGATGAAAAAGCCATTGATGACATCAGACAGAAAACCTTGGGCTCCCATCCCAATCGCCACCCCAGCGATTCCAGCCCCAGCCAGCAAGCTAGATACAGGTAAGCCTAAAATCGATAAAATACAGTAGAGTAAAAAGAAATATGACGTATAATTAAACACATTTTCTAACAAACGTGAGATGGTTTTCTGGCGCCCGACATCATGATGAGACATTTTTAGAGAAGGTTTGGCAATTCTCTGCACCATGGTATGAAGCATTTTTTTAGCAATATAAAATACAATCAAAAGCAGTAAAAGAGAAATGACCTTGGTTAGAATATTTTCGATAATGGTTGTCACATCTAGCTTTTCAATATAAGCTTGAATAAATTTTTGCATATAAAACTCCTTTATTTCATTATACCATATTTTCATCAGTCTCATTATCCATAAATATTCAAAAAATAGACAGAAAATTCTTGATTTTGTCTATCGTTTATACTATAATCATAATCACTACACAGAAAGGAGATTATTATGAAAAGAATCATTCATGCTTGGAACAAGGCAAGCCTTGTCAAGCGTATCTTGATTGGTATGCTTTGTGGGGGAATTCTAGGACTGACCCTTCCTAATCTCTCAGGAATTGGGTTACTCGGGGATTTATTCGTTGGAGGTCTAAAAGCTGTTGCTCCTATCCTAGTCTTTGCTCTCGTTGCCAATGCCCTTTCCCAACATCAAAAGGGACAAGATAGCAATATGAAAACTGTTGTTTTCTTGTATATCCTAGGAACTTTTGCCGCTGCTCTTGTAGCTGTACTAGCAAGTTTCATCGTCCCTATTGAAATCACCCTAAATAGTGCTAATACCGATATTGCTCCACCAGATGGGATTGGACAGGTCCTCAGCAACCTCTTGCTCAAACTGGTTGACAATCCAGTCAACGCCCTGCTTACTGCTAACTATATTGGAATCTTATCTTGGGCAGTCATTTTTGGAATTGCTATGAGAGAGGCCAGCAAAAATAGTAAAGAATTACTAAAAACTATCGCTGACGTGACTTCTAAAATTGTCGAATGGATCATCAATCTGGCTCCATTTGGAATCCTTGGTCTTGTTTTTAAAACCATTTCTGACAAGGGAATCGGAAGCCTTGCCAACTACGGTATTTTATTGGTTCTATTAGTAACGACTATGCTTTTTGTTGCCCTTGTGGTCAACCCTTTGATTGCCTTCTTCTTTATGAGACGCAACCCTTACCCTCTAGTTTGGAACTGCCTCCGTGTCAGCGGTGTGACAGCCTTCTTCACTCGTAGTTCTGCGGCTAACATTCCTGTCAACATGAAACTCTGCCATGACCTTGGACTCAACCCAGATACCTATTCTGTTTCTATCCCACTTGGCTCTACTATCAACATGGCTGGAGCAGCGATTACCATTAACGTTTTGACCCTTGCTGCGGTAAACACTCTTGGAATCCCTGTTGACTTTGCCACAGCCTTTGTCCTCAGTGTGGTAGCAGCTATCTCAGCCTGCGGTGCTTCTGGTATTGCGGGAGGTTCCCTCCTTCTTATCCCAGTTGCTTGTAGCCTTTTCGGTATTTCTAACGATATTGCCATGCAAGTTGTTGGGGTTGGATTTGTGATTGGGGTCATCCAAGACTCATGTGAAACAGCCCTTAACTCTTCTACAGACGTCCTCTTTACTGCCGTTGCCGAATACGCAGCAGCCCGTAAAAAATAACTCATAAAGGCAAGCCTGCTCAGGTTTTGTCTTTTGCTCTTTTATTCTAACTTATACTCTTCGAAAATCAAATTCAAACTACGTCAGCTTCGCCTTGCCGTACTCAAGTACTGCCTACGGCTAGCTTCCTAGTTTGCTCTTTGATTTTCATTGAGTATTATCAGGAAATTCTTATGTCTATTAGCCAACGTACGACCAAGCTCATCTTAGCTACCTGTCTTGCCTGCCTGCTTGCTTATTTTCTCAATCTTTCCTCAGCAATTTCGGCTGGAATTATCGCTCTCTTGAGCCTATCTGATACGCGTAGAAGTACTTTAAAACTGGCTCGCAATCGCCTCTTTTCCATGCTCCTAGCTCTGGCTATCGGTGTTCTAGCTTTTCACTTGAGCGGATTTCATATCTGGAGCCTTGGTCTCTATCTTGCCTTCTATGTGCCTCTAGCTTACAAGATGGGCTGGGAAATTGGCATCACACCAAGCACTGTTTTGGTTAGCCATCTCTTGGTACAAGAGTCAACCTCTCCAGACCTTCTAGTCAATGAATTCTTTCTCTTTGCTATCGGTACAGGATTTGCTTTACTGGTCAATCTCTACATGCCTTCACGAGAAGAGGAAATTCATCACTACCACACATTGGTAGAAGAAAAGTTAAAAGACATCCTCCTGCGCTTCAAATATTATTTATCCAGAGGGGATGGACGCAACCGAGCACAGCTGGTGGAAGAATTGGACACCCTTTTGGAAGAAGCCCTCAGACTGGTCTATTTGGATCACTCAGACCACCTCTTTCACCAGACTGATTACCATATTCACTACTTTGAGATGAGACAGCTACAAAGTCGTATCCTGCGAAATATGGCCCAGCAAATCAATACCTGTCACCTAGCTGCCAGTGAGAGCCTGATTTTGGCTCAACTCTTTTCAAAAATTGCAGGTCAACTGAGCCAGACCAATCCTGCTTCTGATTTGCTAGATGAAATCGAACGCTATCTGGAAGTCTTCCGAAACCGCAGTCTGCCCAAGACAAGAGAAGAATTTGAAACCCGCGCTACCCTTCTTCAACTCCTACGTGAAGCCAAAACCTTCATCCAAGTAAAAGTTGATTTTTACAAAAATATGGACAGTAAAAAAGAAAACCACTAAAAAACAGAACTTGCCAGCATTCTTGAAAAGTAGTATAATTATTGCATGCGCAATCATCTTGTGACGCAGAGACTGCCCGTTAATGGACTTTCTTCTATTTATGACTCTAAAAAGAAAGGAGACACTATGACCTATTTGGAAAAATGGTTTGACTTCAATCGGCATCAGAAAGAAATTGAAAGTCTCCTGGAAGAGACCATTGCCCAACAGAGCGAGCAAAGTCTGACCTTGAAAGAGTTCTACCTGCTCTACTATCTGGACTTGGCCCAAGAAAAATCTCTACGCCAGATTGACCTGCCAGATAAGCTTCATCTGAGCCCGAGCGCAGTTTCTAGGATGGTGGCTCGCTTGGAAGCTAAAAATTGCGGTCTACTCAGTCGCATGTGCTGCCATCAAGATAGACGCTCTAGTTTTATCTGCCTGACAAATGATGGGCAAAAGACACTGGCCTCGCTACAAAAGGCTGTCGAAGAAAGCTTGGAAGCAGGTTTGGATTTCTTGATTTAAGATGATTTTAGAAAAAAGTTGCGTGCGCAATCATTTTTATTGACATTCTCTTTTACAAGGAGTAAAATAAAGTCAAGATTAAACAAAGGAGTTTTATATGATTGAAATTACTTATCTAGACGCCAGTAAGAACGAAAGAACTGTGACTTTCGAATCCTATGAAGATTTTGATCGTTCGCAACAAGCTTGCATTATCGGCGTCGCAGACTACTACCCTGTCCAAAAATTGACTTATAAGGATCATGATTTGGACTACCATGGGACTTATGGAGATATCTTCTTCTATCTCAAGAAACAAGATTTAAGCCAATATAACTAAAAAAGGAGAAATACAATGGCAAAAGCAATTACAGATGCAACATTCGAACAAGAAACAAAAGACGGTTTGGTCTTAGTAGACTTCTGGGCAACTTGGTGTGGTCCATGTCGTATGCAAGGTCCAATCTTGGACAAATTGTCTGAAGAACTTTCAGAAGATGTCTTGAAAATCGTTAAAATGGACGTTGATGAAAATCCAAACACAGCTCGTGCTTTTGGAATCATGTCTATTCCAACTCTTCTCTTCAAAAAAGACGGCCAAGTTGTCAAACAAGTTGCTGGTGTTCACACAGCAGAACAAATCAAGGCCATCGTTGCTGAATTGAGCTAATCAAACGAGAGACCAAGTACTTTCTTTGGTCTCTTTTTTCTTGCCCTTTGCCATTTTTCAAAAAATATGCTAGACTGTAAGTAGAATATTACGATGTTTGGGACATGCCATCGCTAAAAAAAACCTTGACTTGGTATTTTTTAGCTCCCTCAAGGGAGCTTTTTGCGTGCTCTGAACATTTCCCATTTTGGAAGGAGTACTATGAAACGTCAATCAGCCTTGGTCGTCTTTAGTGGCGGTCAAGATTCCACAACCTGCCTTTTCTGGGCTAAAGAACACTATGAAACGGTCGAAGCCGTTACCTTTGCCTATGGCCAACGCCACCATCTCGAAATTCAAGTTGCCAGAGAAATCGCTACGGAACAGGGCATTCGTCATCACATCCTAGATATGTCTCTGCTGGGGCAAATCACTGAAAATGCGCTGACCTCTGATATGGAGATTGAGCAAAAAGAGGGAGAAGTTCCCAATACCTTCGTTGACGGTCGAAACCACCTCTTTCTATCCTTTGCGGCAGTCCTTGCCAAGCAACGAGGCATTAAAGATATCGTGACAGGTGTCTGCGAGACAGACTTCTCAGGCTACCCCGATTGTCGAGATGTCTTTGTCAAATCCCTTAATGTTACCCTCAACCTTGCCATGGATTACGACTTCGTTATCCAAACACCTCTTATGTGGCTAGACAAGGCTGAAACTTGGGAGCTAGCCGACCAACTCGGTGCCTTTGACTATGTTCGTGAAAAGACCTTAACCTGCTACAACGGAATTATCGGGAGCGGCTGTGAAGATTGCCCCGCCTGCCACCTACGTCAACATGGGTTAGATGTTTATCTCTCACAGAAAGGAGAAGCCTAATGTTTTTTGCACCCAAAGAAATCAAACAGGAAACTGGGGAGTCTCTTGTCTACAATCCTTATCGGACTCTAGTCTCCAAAGAATTTACCTTTGATGCTGCTCACCACCTCTTTCACTATGAGGGAAAATGCAAATCCCTGCACGGCCACACCTATCATCTGCAGATTGCTGTCAGTGGATTTTTAGATGAACGTGGTATGACCTACGATTTCGGAGACATCAAAGCGACCTACAAGAACTACTTAGAGCCCCACTTGGATCATCGCTATCTCAATGAAACTCTTCCCTATATGAACACGACTGCTGAAAATATGGTTTACTGGATTTTCCAAACCATGAATCAAGAGTTGCCAAACGAGCGCGGTCTCCGTTTGGAATACGTTCGTCTCTATGAGACTCCGACTGCCTTTGCAGAGTTTAGACGGGAGTGGTTAGATGACTAGGGAACGTGTCCTCAAACTACCAGTTCTAGAAATTTTTGGCCCAACCTTTCAAGGCGAAGGCCGTGCAATCGGGCAGAAAACCATGTTTGTCCGCACTGCTGGTTGCGACTACCACTGCGACTGGTGCGATTCTGCCTTTACTTGGGATGGCTCTGAAAAGCCAACTCGTATGACAGCTGACGAGGTCATTGCTGCCTTGGATAAATTGGGGAGCTACGACTATGTAACCCTATCTGGGGGAAATCCTGCTATCCTAGCAGCCAACATGGCCGAATTGGTCACCAAACTCAAGGAACGTGGTGTTACTCTGGCTGTTGAAACTCAAGGCTCTCGCTGGCAAAATTGGTTAAAAGACATCGACCAGGTTACTCTCAGTCCCAAACCTCCTTCATCCAAGATGGAAGTCAACTTTGAGACCTTGGACTTTATCGTTTCCCAACTTGATCCAGACAGGGTCACCTTTAAAATCCCTGTCTTTGATGATGCCGATTTGGCCTTTGCCAAAGGGATTCAAGAACGCTACCAACCAGATGTTCTCTTCTTATCAGCAGGAAATCCTGAGCCCAAGGCTACGGGTAATATTGTCCAAGACCAACTGGACCGCCTCAAAGAACTCTGGGAACGTGTCGCTGCTGACGACAGCTGGGGCAATGTCCGCGTCCTCCCTCAACTGCATACCCTCCTCTACGATAATCAACGTGGTGTTTAAGATTAGAAAGAAAAAATCATGTCACAACAAGAAGAAATGAAAAACCTAAGCCTACTAGGCAACAAAGAAACCAACTACATTTTCGAATATCAACCAGAAGTCCTCGAATCCTTTGACAATCGTCATGTGGAAAATGACTATTTTATCAAATTTAACTGTCCTGAATTTACCTCACTTTGCCCGATCACTGCTCAACCAGACTTTGCGACCATTTATATTTCCTACATCCCTGACAAGCTCTGTGTTGAGTCAAAATCCCTCAAACTCTACCTCTTTAGCTACCGAAATCACGGAGATTTTCACGAAAACTGTATCAACACCATCGGGAAAGACTTGGTCAACTTGCTAGACCCTCGCTATTTAGAAGTCTGGGGAAAATTCACTCCGCGCGGTGGCATTTCAATCGACCCCTACTACAACTACGGTAAGCCTGGAACTAAGTATGAAGGCTTGGCAGAACAACGCCTCTTCCAACACGACCTTTATCCAGAGAAAATTGACAATCGTTAAACTCATACTCAATGAAAATCAAAAATCAAACTAGGAAGCTAGCCGCAAGTTGCTCAAATCACTGCTTTGAGGTTGCAGATAGAAGCTGACGTGGTTTGAAGAGATTTTCGAAGAGTATCATACGAAAAAGCCCTGTTCCTCTAGATGAGGAGCAAGGCTTTTTGTTTTTCAATTATTCTTCTGTTCCAAGGAAGTTTTTTGCAACGAGGGCTGCAAGAACCCCACCAACGATTGGTGCAAGGATGAAAATCCAAACTTGTTGAAGGGCTGCGCCACCTACCAAAACAGCTGGTGCCAAGCTACGAGCTGGATTTACTGAAAGCCCAGTAATGTTCAATCCGACAAGAATCATCGCCATCAAGGACAAACCGATTACCAAACCAGCAATCGCGCCATTTCCCTTGCTTGCTGAAGTCACAGTCATGATAACCAAGACAAACAAGAAAGTTGCGATGACTTCAAACAAGAAACCACCAAAGACAGTGACACCGTTTGCCAAGGCATTTTCACCAAGACTAGCAGTTGACATACCTGAGTTAGCCAAGAGGAAGAAGACAGAAGCAGATGCTAAGAAAGCTCCAACTACTTGTCCAAGGATGTAGTTGACAAGCTCTGAAGATGACAAACGTTTGTTAACAAACATAGCAATCGAAACAGCTGGATTCAAGTGAGCACCTGAAACAGTTCCGATTGAGTAGGCTGCAACTACGATTGCCAGACCAAAGGCAACGGCAATCCCTAGGTGACCAAGACCTTCAACACCATTTCCAAAAACAACAGCTCCTGTCCCGACGAATACAAGCATGAACGTACCGATTAACTCAGCAACAAATTTTTTCATTTTCTTTCTCCTTTTTTCAAAAACTAGATACTAGTCTATCAAAAGTAGGAAAGGGTTTCAAGAAAATTGATTGGAAATTTTTTGAAAATCATAGAACTACTAGCAATACCTAATATTGAAAAGATTGAATAGCTTCTTTCAAGTCATCTTGTAAACTATTTCTCTGGTCAAGTTGGACATAGACTTCCAACAGACAGGATCTGAAGTTGGAAAATTTATAAAAATCTTCTCTTTCTTCTATCGGAAAGTCAACAGCTTTTATCCAAGAAGCTACTTGCTCTTGCGCTAACTTCCCTTGTAAAATAGGTTCATAGATCACTCTTGCTAAACGCCAATCCTCATCATCTGTAAAGCGAATCGAAACTCTTTTAAATAGTTGGCCAAGTATATCAAATACTTCATGAACTCTGTTTTTAGGAAAGTTGGGATGACAAACCACCTCTGTCAGTAAATCGGCTCCATGTGCAAAAGCATGAACCCAACCATACTGACTTGAAAAACCCGTTGTATCCTTTTCTTTTGAAAGATAATACAAACCTTGATTTAAAAGGACATTACGAATTCCTGCATTTAATTCCTGATAAAAAATCGATTGCTGGTTGGCATCTGCAGACAAGAGATTTGCATAAATAAGCGCCCTAAAAGAACGTTCAAGGGTTGACAGGCCTACCTTATCAATATCTTTATCTAACCCTCCATCAGATGAAATCCCTTCAGCAATGAAATGAAATTGTTCCTGTGTAAATAGCTCTTCCTGAATCCCTCTAGCAAAGCTTGTAAAAACAAGGTCATCACGAATTTCTGGAGAAGGATCTCCCAAATGATCAAGTAGCCACTGGATTTCTTCCTGGTTATAACTTGGTTTTTCTTCTGCTATTTTTCTAAGTAACTTTTGATACATGGTCAATACCTCTACATTTCTAGCAACTGTTCAAAAAGCTGTCCTTAAATGACTTTAGCAATTTGTAAAATTAAGTTAAAGAGAAAAAGACATTTATATTCAGAGAAACAGCACATTTCTGAAAGGATACATAAATGATTTATTCCATATTACCACAAATGAACTTGTAATGATAGAACTTTATCACAAAAATCACATTTCTGTCTCAAAAATTGCGAAAAACTAGTTATATAGTCATTTAGTTTTAAAAAAGCGTTCCAAACATTCAAAAATAGTTGGGACTTCCCTTAATAAATCTGTTACTTTCTTTTTCAAGATAGCCCAAGCTTGCTCAATAGGATTCAAATCTGGTGAATAAGGCGGTAGAGGTAAGAAAAAGTGTTTATCTTGGATGCAGAGTTCATCCAAAATGTTCTTGGGATCAAAACTAGCATTGTCCATGATAATAACATGAGGTGTCTTCAAAGCAGGCAGGAGTTGCGTTTTGAACCACTCCACAAAGAAATCGCTTGTCCTGCTGTTCTTGTAAATCATGGGAGCTATAAACTCTCCGTCTACTTGTCCTGCAACA
>NZ_VMLM01000022.1:85250-88444 GCF_013276695.1 Streptococcus sp. 4155 | reverse complement strand
AAAGTCCCCCGGACTTTCCTCGCTCTCGAATTTCTTGGCTCAAGCTGAAAAAGTCCCCCGGACTTTTTCACTCCCACAAATCTTTCTATTTTTTTCTTCTACTAGTATAACAAAAAAAGGGAAGAAGGCAAACTTCCCTGTTTATACTAAATGAAAATCAAAGAGCAAACTAGCCGCAGGTTGCTCAAAGCACTGCTTTGAAGTTGTAGATAGAACTGACGAAGTCCAGCTCAAAACACTGTTTTGAGGTTGTGGATAGAACTGACGAAGTCAGTAACCACACCTACGACAAGGCGACGTTGACACGGTTTGAAGAGATTTTCGAAGAGTATTAGTCATTTTCTTGATTTTCTTCCCAATCATGGTAGGCAGCGTAGAGCTGGCTTTTATTCCACTGGTAAATCTTAGCGACTTCCTTGATAGCTTGATTTTTCTTCATGCCTTGCTGGATACGGGCTTGGATTTCTAAGAACAAGTCCTCCTCGTCTTTTTCCTCCACATCCTGACTGGCACCTTCAACAATGAGAAGGCATTCTCCTTTAAGTGGCGTTTCAGCAATGCTTTCCAATAACTCAGAAATGGTACCGCGTTGGTATTCTTCATAGATTTTAGTCAATTCCCTGACCAAGACAACCGAGCGGTTACCGTAGACTTCTAACATATTTTCCAACGTATCTGCTACACGATGAGGCGATTCATAGAAAATCTGAGTTTCAGGATAATCTTTTTTCGAGTCGAAAAATTGCTTTTGCTGGCCTGATTTTCTCGGTAAAAAGCCGTAAAAGATATGTGGTTGTGGCGCTAGACCACTGGCAATCAAGGCAGAAATTCCTGCAGAGGCACCTGGAACAGTCACAACTGCAATTTCTTCCTCAATAGCTGCCTTAACCAAATCATGACCAGGGTCTGAAATGCTAGGCAAACCGGCATCAGAGACCTGAGCAATACTTTGCCCTGCTTTCAAGAAACCAATCAAATCAGGAATTTTTTCCTTGGCATTGTGCTCATGAAAACTGATCTGCTTGGTGGAAATGTCAAAATGCTTGAGCAAAAGCCCTGTATTGCGCGTATCCTCAGCAGCAATCCAATCTACTTCTTTCAAGGTCTGGATAGCACGAAAAGTCATATCATCTAGATTGCCAATCGGCGTTGCCACTAGATACAGCTTGCCATAGGGAGACTGCCCCTTAAAACTTTTTTGAATTTGCATGCCTACTCCCTGTATAACAACTCATCACAGAACATACATTCTTCGTCCTGCTCTCGACGTTGTCCATAAAAATCATTACATACGTGAAATCCATCACGGTAAATACGACGGACACTTTCGCGAACATGCTTGGCCTTGACGGGAGCGTCTGCTTCCACCTCACCCAAGCGTTCTCGCAACTTACTATTTTCCAAGCGAAGAGCTGTATTTTCTTCTACCAAGCTCTTGAGATTTTTCTTGATGGCTTCCACATCGGCTAAGGTTACCAATAATTGTTGGGAAAAATCATCCAGCGCGTCAAATAATTCTTTTTTGTCCATAAAACAGCCCTTTCCTTTCTTTATCATTCATTTTTGAGTTTATATTTCTTTCAAGACCAGATATTCCATGGCATTTTGAAAGCTGACATTAGCTTGCCACATTTTTCTAGCTTCTAGTAAATCTTGTAGAATCACTCTTACTCTTACCTGCAAGAGGTCCTGCCCACAGAGAACTTCAAGAATCCGTAAAACCTGATCCTGTTTTTCCTTATCATCTGCCAAGTTGGCTAATTTGGCAACCTGTAGATAACTTTCTTTTTTCTTAGCTACTAACCAAGTCAGCAGGCGTTCACTTTCATAGACCAAGGTCCAAAAACTTGCCTGATTAGCCAACTTTTCTGCTTCAGCTCGCGATTGACTAAACTTAGTTAAAAGAGTCGCTTTTTTCTTAACAAGTCCCATTTGTTCTAAGAGTAAGATAAGTTTTTCTTCTTGCTTTTTAAAGTGGAAGATCTGAGTCCGACTTCGGATTGTCGGTAACATCTTTTCCTCATCGCTAGTCAAGAAGAAAATATAAACTTCACTCTGGGGTTCTTCGATGACCTTGAGCAGAGAATTGGCTGCGTTGGGATGCATTTTATCCGCTTGCTCGATGATAAAGACCTGTTGCTGGCTTTCAATCCCTGCTTGAGAAAACTGTCCCACCAATTCCCGAATGCGTTCTGTCTTGATGACCTGATTGACTGGCTTAATCAAGGTGACATCTGGAAACTCTTCCTGTTCAATCAGCTTGCAACTTCGGCATTTCTCACATGGTAAGACGCCAACTTTATCCGTACAAAAGAGGCTCTTAGCTAAAAATTGCGCCATTTCCAAGCTTCCAAAGAAACCTGAAAAGAGATAGGCGTGATTGAGCTGGTCTTGTTCTAAGATACGGACAAAACGGTCAAACTGATCTGGTTGCCAAGCCTTTAGTTGATCTTGTTTCATTTGGCCAAGCCCATTCCGTCAAACAAGACAGCCTTGGTAGTTTCCACAACTTGCTCCAAAGGGAGACTAGCATCAATCTTGACAATGCGATTTCCCTCTTTATCCAGAAGAGAAAGGTAGCCTTGACGAACTTTTTTATGCAAGTCCAACCCTTCCAAATCCAAACGATTAACCTCGCGGTCACTATTAGCAGCAATACGAGCCAGTCCTTCTTCCACCTCGATGTCAAAATAGAGTGTCAAATCGGGTTTGAGGCCATCTGTCGCAAACTGATTGAGCCAGTCAATGGCTTCAATATCTAAGCCACGACCAAATCCCTGATAGGCAACAGAACTATCGATAAAACGATCCATAATGACCAGCTTGCCAGCTTCAAGGGCTGGAAGAACTTTTTCCACCAAGTGCTGTCTGCGACTGGCAATATAGAGAAGCAACTCTGTCTTCGCATCCATCTGAGTATGACTTGGATCCAAAATTACTTCCCGAATCTTCTCCCCAATCAAGACTCCGCCAGGTTCACGGGTCGTCAGCACCTCTACCCCTTTTTCCTCTAAAATTGGTAGCAGAGCCTCTAAAACACTGGTCTTTCCTGCTCCCTCTGGTCCCTCAAGAGAGACTAAAAATCCTTTTGACATGTCTAACTCATTTCTTTTTTACTACTTCTATTCTATCAAAAAAATAGGGGTTTGTGACAATCTTTTTGTCTTCTCATTTCATACTCAATGAAAATCAAA
>NZ_VMLM01000022.1:72467-85241 GCF_013276695.1 Streptococcus sp. 4155 | reverse complement strand
TGCAGATGGAAGCTGACGCAGTTTGAAGAGATTTTCGAAGAGTATCAACCACCATAAAAGAGGCAGACAAATCCACCTCTTATTTACCTAGTTCTTGTGTTCGTTTGTAGGCTTGACCAACTGCATCCATGACCGTTCCTCGAAAAGCATGCGCTTCTAGGCTCGCTACACCAGCGATAGTCGAACCGCCTGGGCTGCAAACTTGGTCTTTCAAAACTCCAGGATGTTGCTGACTTTCAAGGACCAATTGTCCAGCTCCTACCACAGTTTGAGCTGCCATTTTCAATGCTGTTTCTCGTGGCAATCCAGTCTGAACACCTGCATCTGCCAAGGCCTCGATAAAAAGATAGACAAAGGCTGGTCCACAACCTGCAAGACCCGTTGCAGCATCGATTAACCCTTCACTGATTTCAAACAATAAACCAGCATGTTGTAAAAGTTGACAAAAGACTTCCTTATCATCTACTTGGCAGTTAGCTGACAAGGCATAACTAATGACTCCTTGACCGATAGAAACTGGAGTGTTGGGCATCATGCGAATTAAACGGTGCTGACTTGGAACAAGACTAGCTAGTTTTTCCAGCTTTATACCCGCTGCCATGGAAATTAAGAGCAGACTCTCCCGTTTTTCAAGAATATCTTGAGATTCCGCAAGTAAAGTAGACACTTGAGCTGGTTTCACTCCTAAAAAAATCACATCTGCTTCCGCAAAGATTTCCTCATTACTAGAAACTTGACCTCCGTAGCTAGCAATAAAATCATCCACTCTATCTTGACTTAGATTAGAAAGAAGAAACTTATCTGTCCTATTAGCTTGCCAAACAGCCTTGGCTAAGCTAGCACCCATATTCCCCAAACCGATAAATCCAATCTTCATTTTTTTACTCCCTTATCTGTCCATCACCAGCGACAACATACTTGTAACTGGTTAATTCTTTTAAGCCCATTGGGCCACGCGCATGAAGTTTCTGAGTAGAAATTCCCATCTCACATCCAAGACCAAATTGTCCACCATCGGTAAAACGAGTTGAGGCATTGACATAGACAGCTGCAGAGTCCACTTGATCTGTAAAGTAAGCTGCAGCTTCAGCATTTTCCGTTACAATGGCATCCGAATGATGGGTACTATGGGCTTCAATATGGGCAACCGCTTCTTCTAAACTGCTCACAACCTTAACAGCTAAGACATAGTCTAAAAACTCGGTGTCAAAGTCTTGTGCCTCAGCTGCTTGACCTGAAAGAAACTGACTGGCTTTCTCATCCAAGCGGAATTGAATTGGTTCCAACCCAACTTCTTTACGCTCTGCAACTAGAACTTGCTCCAAGCGAGGAAGGAAGCTTGCTGCCTTGTCTTCATGAACCAGCAGAACCTCCATGGCATTGCAAACAGAGGGACGACTGGTTTTAGCATTGTTGATGATAGACAGCGCCTTGTCTTCGTCTGCATCCTTATCCACATAGACATGGACAATCCCAGTCCCTGTCTCGATAACAGGTACAATCGCATTCTCAACCACTGCATTGATCAAGCCAACTCCTCCACGAGGAATGAGGAGGTCTAGATAGCCCTTGGCCTTCATCATAGCATAACTACTTTCATGGCTAGTATCTTCCACCAGTTGAATCACATTTGGGTGAATAGTAGTCGTCTCCAAGCCCTTCTTCAAGGCTGTGACAATGGCATGGGTTGTTTGATAGGCATCCTTACCACTACGAAGAACAACCGCATTTCCACTCTTGAGAGCCAAAGCAGCCGCGTCAGACGTCACATTTGGACGGCTTTCATAGATAATACCGATAACCCCCATGGCCACACGTTTTTTGGTGATAACCAAACCATTTTCAAGCTGACTTGTTTCTAAAATTTCACCGATTGGATCTGGGAAGGCAACCACTTCACGAATTCCTCTTGCCATTGCTTCTATACGACCTGCATCCAAATAAAGACGATCCAGCATCACATCTGAAATTTTACCTTTGGCCGCTTCCATATCGAGGGCATTGGCCGCTAAAATCTCCTCAGTAGCTGCTAATAAATAATCAGCCATGGCTAGCAAGGCTTGGTTTTTCACCTCTTCACTAGCTGTGTTAATCGATTTTTTAACAGCCTGTACCTGTTCAAATTGTTCTTGTGTACTTACCATAGTTTACCTCTAAAATTCTGTAAAGAGTAGTTGGATTTCAGGAGTAATGGAAATCCAGTCGTCACGGTGAATCAAGACACCCTTGGCTTTTTGAGAACGCAACATATCCTCCAAAGCAGATGCCCCAAATTGCACACGCCCTTTTCCAAGTGATTTTCCACTTTCCTTGTCAAATACTGTCACAATATCACCGTAAGAAAAGGCGCCTTCTGCTTCAACAACACCAGATAAAAGGAGACTCTTTCCATGTTGAGAGAGAGCTTCCGCAGCCCCTTTATCAACCCAAATAGAACCTTGACTCTGAGCATAAAAGGCCAGCCATTGTTTTTGGGTACGAAGCCCCTTCTCTTGAGCAACAAAGTAGGAACCATCCTCGGTTTCCTCAGCTGCCTCAATCATGGCGTCTGACTTCAAGGATGAGCAGATATAAACAGGAACGCCCGATTCTGTCGCAATAGTTGCAGCTTTGATTTTGGTTAACATGCCCCCAGTTCCGTTTGACGAACCAGCTCCACCGGCCATATCGATAATCTCACGATTGATAGTCTCGATTTGCTCCAAACGTTTGGCTCTTGGATCTGAATTAGGATTTCCTGTATAGAGACCATCTACGTCTGTCAAGAGGATCAAAAGGTCTGCTTGGACCATGGCCGCCACCTGTGCACTCAGAGTATCATTGTCCCCAACCTTGAGCTCATCAATAACAACACTATCATTCTCATTGATGATAGGAATCGCCCCACGGCTAAGTAAAACCGACAAAGCCTGATGGGCATTTTTATAACGACGCTTATCTACAAAGTCATCCTGGGTTAGCAAGATTTGTGCAGAAACGATTTGGCGCAAGAGAAGATTGGTCGTGTATTCTTCCAACAAAAGCCCTTGTCCTACCGCTGCTGAAGCCTGTTTATCAGCAATTTTAGTCGGACGCTTTTTAAATCCTAAGGCTCCAAAACCAGCCGCAATGGCACCTGAAGACACCAAAATCAACTCATGACCAGCCTCGTGCAGCATAGCCAACTGCTGGGTAATATCCTTTACCTTACTACGTGATAAACTTCCATCCTCATTTGTCAGAGAAGAAGTACCCACCTTAAAGACAATCCGTTTGTATTTCATAGTCTCACTCCGATTATTCATATTTATCCATTATAACATGAATAACAGGAAATAGAAAAGAGTTGATAGGAAAAAGAAGGCCCTAAAACCTTCTTTTCTACTACTGTTCTGATTCCGATTTGTTTACACTCGTTTCAGAGCTTTGTGAAGTTGAGGATGTCAAATCTTGACTAGTTGAAGAATTTGTAACACTTTCATGTTGACTCGTTTCTTTATTTTCAAGATCCTTTTTCACTACTTCTTTGGATTCTTTTATTTCTGAATGACTTGTAGTTTTAATTGTAGCAGATTTCTCGATCGGAACATCCACTAACCAGGCACCACTTGAATCCACAGTATAGCCTTCTGGTGTCTTACCATTCACAAGTAATTGACCATTTTCTTTCAAGAAGTACCATTTATCCTTGTCTTTAATCCAACCTATAGCTCGTGAACCATCTGTCTTGTAGAAATACCAATCATTTGCCTTTTTAAGCCAGCCTTGCTTCATAGCTCCTGATTCTTCTAGATAGTAATGATGTCCAGCAACTTCTATCTCACCTGTCTTCATGATACCAGTAGAATCCATATAGTACCAGGCTTCTTTATCTTTTACCCAGCCCGTTTTCATTTCCCCTGATGGAGCAAAGTAATACCATTGCCCCTTATATTGAAGCCAACCTGTCTTCATAGAGCCATCAACATCCAAATAATACCACTGCTCTTTATCTTGAATCCAACCAATTTCCATCTGGTTTTCTTTGTTAAAATAATACCAGATTCCAGCGATTTTCTTCCAATTTTTAGCAGCAACACCAGAGTTTGTCAAATAGAACCAACGATTGTTCCATTTTTTCCATTGATTCTGTAATAAGATACCCGTTTGGTTAAAGTAATACCATTCACCCTTAATTTCATTCCAACCGACAGCATATTCTCCTGTAGAATCAGGCGCTTGATACCACCAGTTTCCATATGAACTCTTATGCCAACCAGCTTGAAAACTTGGAATAGGCTTGTAGGAAGTTGAAATGTTTACTAAACCGTCTTGTCGAATATCAAAAACTGTTGCATCATAGTCTTTGCTGGCTGCGTTGATTCTCTCAATTCCTCGTTCTTTGAGCCAATTAACATACTCACTATCAACACCATTTTTCCAAGGTAGACTATCCGAAGTTTGAACAATCAAACTCGGACTCAAATTTTTAATAAAATCCTTGGTATTTGATTTGTTGGTATCATGGTGATGATTAAACTTCATCAAATCAACTTTTCCAATGAGAGGTCCATACTTATCTTCCGCTCCATGCACATTATCTAAGTCGCCCCCAAGGTAAATTTTCTTACCATTGACTTTTACTACGCTAATCAAGGAATTGGAATTATCATCCCAAATTTTCTTTAATTCACCTGATGAATCTGTTTCATTTTCATAATTATATAGTTGAATATCCATGTCTCCAAACTGAAAATGAGCATCTCCTTGTGTGATATTTTGAATAACTGAAACACCTTTTTCAGCAGCAGTCTTTAAAACCTTATCATAGCCATACAGATTATCCCAAAGACGTTCAGGCTTAGTAATACGATTATCACTATATTTCTTAAGATAGACTCGGTCAACTGGATAGGTAGACAGTAATTCATCAACATTTCCAATATGGTCACTGTGGGTATGGGTTACCAAAATAAAATCAAGTTTTTGGACACCCAATTCCTTCAAACGACGAAAGACACGGTCTGTTAGAACATGCTTATAAGTTGTATTGATACCCTGTCTCCATGGATAACGAGAATCACTTCCATCTGGGAAATCATAATCTTCTCCTGTATCCACCATGGCAAAATGTCCATTGCTTTCAAGAATAATCGCATCACTGCCACCTTCATGAACATTTATAAAGTGGATTTTATTTCCTGAACTTTCTTGAGCTTGAACATTTCCATACCATGACAAGCCTAAAAAAGCGCCTGCAAGTGCTAAACTAGTTAATTTCTTTTTCATTCTTACTTCCTCAATCTCTCCAATGTTTCCTTAAAAATTGCTGGGATATCTGCTGTAAATTCTAAGGTCTCACCTGTTCTCGGATGAGTAAAACCTAGAGTCTTGGCATGAAGAAATTGTCCATGCCCCTTAAGTGTCTTACGAGGACCATAGACTTCATCCCCAGCAACTGGATGACCGATATAAGCCATGTGGACACGAATCTGATGGGTACGCCCTGTCTCTAGTTGCAACTCCACTAAGCTATAATCGCCAAAGCGTTCCAAGACGTGGAAACGAGTTACTGCAGGTTTCCCTTTAGCAGTCACAGCCTGTTTCTTACGATCTTTTTCACTCCGGCCAATCGGTGCTTCAATCACACCGCGATCATTGGGCAAATTTCCATGAACAATCGCCCAATATTTGCGGAGAGACTTTTTATCCTTGAGTTCTTGGGCAAGTGCTAGATGCGCCTCATCATTTTTAGCAATCATAAGAAGACCTGACGTATCCTTATCAATACGATGAACAATTCCTGGACGCAGAACCCCATTGATACCCGACAAGTCCTTAATATGATACATAAGGGCATTTACTAGGGTTCCACTAGTATGACCAGCACTCGGATGCACAACCATTCCCTGAGGTTTGTTGACAACAGCCACATCCTCATCTTGGTAGATGATTTCTAGCGGAAGATCCTCAGCCACATACTCTAAAACCTCTGGTTCTGGCACATGGTAAGTGACGACATCGCCCTCTTGGACAGTGTATTTAGCTTTCTTGACTTGGCCATTGACCAAGACCTGGCCTGATTTGATTTGTTCATTCGCGAGACTACGTGATAATTCTGTCAAATCTGACAAAGCCTTATCTAAACGCAGGCCACCAGTTTCAATTTTAATTTCCATTTATTTCCTCTTTTAGCATTGCAATCAATAAAATAATCACTCCAACAGTCAGATAGCTATCTGCCACATTGAAAATTGCAAAATTGATAAAGTCAAGGTGAAACATATCCACAACAAAGCCCTGACTGACCCTGTCAATAAAGTTTCCAAGACCACCCGCGATTATCAGAGTCAAACCCAAGACCATCCAGAATGAGTCCTCCATGTGCTTATGTAGATACCAAATGGCACCTACCACGACGACCAGGGTAATGACAGCGAATAACAACTGCTGATCTTGTAAGATAGAAAAGGCTGCCCCTCGATTTTGCAGGTAGGTCAAGCTAACGAAATTGGGAATCCAGGAGCGCACTTCACCCAGTGGAATCTGTTGGACGATATAGGATTTAACTAACTGATCCAGCGCAATCAAAAGCAGTACAATGACTGCCACTATTCCTCTTTTTTTCATGATTTCCTCTTCTGATTAAAATATTCTTGCATGACTTCTACGAAAAGAGTTCCAGCTTGACTCAGCTCCACTTCTTCACGTTTAACATAGACCATGCGGTTATCTAGGTTATCCTTGAGACGAATAACTGTGATGCCATTCACACTGTCACTATCTAAAAATCCGGAACCTGTTGCATAAGCGTCCGTCCGCTCCAAAATACCATTCAAAGTAGCACGGTCTGTCACATTAAACATCTGCGAGCTCGCGCTGGTATCAACAAAGTTCTCTGAATAATAAAGATACTCGTCTTTCTCTTGCGTGAAACGAACCGTTGGTAGATCCGCTAAATCCTCCATGACCAATTCCTCTTTCTGAGCTAAAGGATGCCCCTCACGGAGATAAATATGGGTATGGAAGGGAATTAGTTCAATAACCTCTAGGCCTAACTTTTCAACCCGTTGCATAATCCCTTTTTTATTTTGATTATTGAGGTAGATAATCCCAATCTCACTGTGACCTTGCGCTACTTCGTCTAAAATTTGAACAGTAGTTGATTCAAAAATACGGAAGTTCTTATAATCAGGATAGCGCTCTGAAAAGGCCGTAATGGTTGGTGGCAAGAAGTCATAGTGCTGACTGGCAATGGAAAATTCATCCTTTTCTTCCTCAGGATGGGCATACTGATTTTGAAAAATATCAAATCCTTTAACCAATTCTTGCGCTTTTTCATAGAATTCCATACCACGACGAGTCAAGAAAGTCCCTGAGCTGGTCCGACGGAAAATCTTAAAACCCAATTCTTTTTCCAAATCACGAACAGAAATAGACAGACTCGGCTGACTAACATACATCTTTTCAGCAGCTTCACGAAAAGTACCGCTATTGGCAATGGCCACAACATAGCGTAATTGTTGAATGTTCATCTTCTACCTCCAACTTCTTTATCTTTTCATTATACCATATTTTAGAAGTTTTCCAAAAAGGAAAAAAGAACATCCTATTCTTCTTAACCTTCTTAACTATCTTCACTATCTGCCTTTCTCAAGCCAACCTTATTTTCAAAATCAATTCAAAAAATAACTGGATACACACCACTCCAATATCGAAAAGAAAAACGTTGACTATTTGTGAAAAAAGAAAATGCCGGAAAGTTCCGACATTTTTTTAGTAAGCTAACTTCCTGAAAATAGGAGTAACCATACATTCCAGAAGGCAGTGATATTGATGAGAATATGAACTAGTATTGGATAGTAGAGATTTTTTGTCATGCGATACAGTAGAGCTAAAATGAGACCTCCACTAGCATAAATGAAAAAAGCAAGAGGAGTTAAAGCAAAATTGATATGAATATAACCGAAAATAATAGCAGAAAGCAAGACATCTCCGTACCAAGGCGAGTTTTTGAAAAAGGTTGTCATAAGCACACCGCGATAAATCAATTCCTCAGCAATAGGGCCGATGAAGCAAGCCATGAGCAAGAAATAGGGTAATTCCTGTCTCCCTATCATTTCTATCGTTTCATTCAAAGAAATTTGATTTGAAGACGAGGGTATGAAATAAGACAAGAGGACGTCAGACATATACAAAATGATGTAACCCAGTAAAAGGTAGATAAAGTGCCTCAGCTGCCATTTGAAATGAAAAGTCTTCTTTCCTGCAAAAACTAGTAGATAGATGACCGCTAATAAAAGACCTCCACTCTCCATCCAAAGCAGAATCTGAAAAAATTCACGACTTGCTGGTAGATAGGGCTTTGCGAGGTGATTGAAAATTCCCCAAAACCAAGTTGATTTGTAAAAAATTAAGGATAATGCTAGTAAAATCTGAATAATCCGTTTTTTCATATTAAATCCTCTGTTTTCCTTGACTAGCTTATTGAATAGAATGGTTTGCTTAATTGAATCACAAGTTTAGTATAGCATATCTTGGCCAAATATCCTCTTCAAATCATGAATTGTCATCAAAACATCCTAAACTGTAAAATCAATTAGCCCCAAGCTTCCTATCAATTTCTTCTCCAAAATATGCTATAATAATACCAAAAGATAAAGAAGGAAGTCTTATGATTAAACTACTAGCCTTGGATATGGACGGAACCCTCCTCAATGAAGCCAAGGAAATCCCACAAGCTCACATTATTGCTATTCACAAAGCCATTGAAAAAGGTGTCAAATTGGTTCTCTGTACGGGTCGCCCGCTTTTCGGTGTCCTCCCCTACTACAAAAAACTGGGGCTTGATCTCCAGAATGAGTATGTGATTGTTAACAACGGTTGTTCAACTCACCAGACTAGCGACTGGGGCTTGGTTGACTGGCAAGAACTTAGTCCAGCAGACATCGAATACCTCTATGATCTAGCTGAAAAAAGTGATGTTCAGTTGACTCTTTTTGATGAGAAACATTATTTCGTCCTCGGTGGCAAGCCTAATCAAGTCATCCAGAATGATGCCGACCTAGTCTTTTCAGACTTGACTGAAATTTCCCTTGAGGAAGCGACTAGTGGTAAATATCGTATGTTCCAAGGCATGTTTTTGGGCAACGAAGAACAAACAGACGATTTTGAGCAGCGTTTTGCTGAGGAACTCTGCCAACGATTCAGTGGAGTTCGTTCGCAGCCTGTCATTTATGAAGCTATGCCACTTGGAACGACCAAGGCTACCGCTCTTTCACGATTAGCAGAGATTTTGAAGATTGATTCCTCAGAGATTATGGCCATGGGCGATGCTAATAACGATATCGAAATGCTCCAGTTTGCAGGGATGGGCATTGCAATGGGAAATGCAAGCGATTATGTCAAATCTCTTGCGGATGCCGTTACAGCAAGCAACGAAGAAGACGGTGTTGCGCGTACCATTGAGAAATATATTCTATAAATCTCGTAGCGGAGCAAATGTCTCTGATCAAACTGGACACTACGAATCCTTAATCAATCCAGAATTGACCTATATGGGTTTGGCAGCCTTTGAAAACCCTGTTACTCAAAATGGATGGATTACCGTTGCACAAAGTTTCGGAACATCATCTGGTGGCTCTGAAGAATTAGCTGGTGGTTATGGAAAAGCCATTCAATACATAGAAGCCTACTCTTCTCAGATTCAAACATTTGCGACTAAGGCGAATCTTTTTGACAAAAATTTGAAGGCTATCGGAACTCATAAAATCAAAAATGAAAATAAGAGTACAACGAATAATTCCTACAATTTCTTTAACCAAATGCAAGAAGTAGGTAAAAGTATGGGTTTTTGGCGACAAGCTGGCTCGCGTTGGTAGTTTATGCAACTTGATGGGATCTTACCCTTACAATCAGTGGGCAAAATTAGATAATATCTGGTATCGCTTCGATAGTTCAGTCTGGATGCAAGCAGGTTGGTTGAAAGACGGTGAGACTTGGTACTATCTCGACGGTTCAGGTGCTATGAAAACAGGCTGGATGAAGGTATCTGGCAAATGGTACTATGCTTATAGCTCTGGTGCTCTAGCAATCAATACGACTACACCAGACGGTTACCGTGTTAATTACAATGGGGAATGGGTAGGATGGTTTAACTACAACAAAAATACTCTATACTATCTCACAGTGAGTAGTCTTCACTTTCAAATAGTATAGAGATTTTTATTTACCTAGTATAGCTCTTATCTTAGGTGTTTATAACAAACTGAAACAAGAGTGGGACAAAAGAGCCTCGTAAAAGGTATTGCAACTTGGTAATACCTTTTTGAGGTGCTTTTTGATATGAGCACATGTCTTCTCAATAGGATTGTACTCAGGTGAGTAGGGAGGAAGGGGTAAAAGTTTATGCCCAAACTCTTCACACAAGAATTCTATCCTAGCTATTCTATTGGAATCTTGCATTATCCATAATAATAACTGAGGGTGTGGTTAATGTTGGTAAGAGAAATTTCTGAAACCATGCTTCAAAAAAGTCGCTCGTCATCGTCTCTTCGTAGGTCATTGGAGCGATTAAGTCACCATTTGTTAGACCTGCAACCAAAGAAATCCCCTGATATCTTCTTCCAGAGACTTTACCTCCTATTAACTGACCCTTTGATGAGCGACCATATTCTCGATAAAAGTAAGTATCGAATCCTGTTTCATCAATATAAACAGGTGCTAAGTGCTTTAAACTATTAAAATTCTTAAGAAATAAGGCTACTTTTTCTGGGTCTTGTTCATAGATAGTATAGTACTTTATGGTTACCGAACAAGTCTAATGAAAAAATTCTGATGATAGTTCTAAATCTCAATAACCGCTTGGGTTCCATGATCCAACTCCAGCAAGACATCTATACTTGTATAGAAAATCCTGCCCTGAATAAGGAGATGTAAATATTTCTTTCCTCCAAAATGGTCATAGTTTTGCTGGCAAATCTAACATATCATGGATAAATTAACAAGTGATTTCTGAATTGCTAAACATTTTCTTTTCTTATAGCATATTTTCAGATTTTCTCTTTGAGAAAGATATTTACAAGAAAAAGGTTCGTTTTTTGTCTATTTTCAAAAAGTCTTAAAACTAAATTGAAAGAATTTTTAGAAAATTTTTGTTTTTCTCTTTACAGTTTAAAAAAATTCTGCTATAATAGCTCATGTAATAAAATATGACAACAAAAGGAGAACGATATGACATCTGCTAAAGAATATATCCAAAGCGTGTTTGAAACTGTAAAAGCTCGTAATGGGCACGAGGCTGAATTCCTCCAAGCTGTTGAAGAATTTTTCAACACTTTGGAACCTGTATTTGAAAAACACCCTGAGTATATCGAAGAAAATATCTTGGCACGTATTACTGAGCCTGAGCGCGTAATTTCTTTCCGTGTTCCTTGGGTTGACCGTGATGGAAAAATTCAAGTAAACCGTGGTTACCGTGTTCAATTCAACTCAGCTGTTGGACCATACAAAGGAGGACTTCGTTTCCACCCAACTGTAAACCAAGGGATTTTGAAATTCCTCGGATTTGAACAAATCTTCAAAAACGTCTTGACTGGACTTCCAATCGGTGGAGGTAAAGGTGGATCAGACTTCGATCCTAAAGGTAAAACAGATGCTGAAGTGATGCGCTTCTGCCAAAGCTTCATGACTGAGTTGCAAAAACACATCGGACCATCACTTGACGTACCTGCTGGTGATATCGGCGTAGGTGGACGTGAAATTGGTTACCTTTATGGTCAATACAAGCGTCTTAACCAATTTGATGCTGGTGTCTTGACTGGTAAGCCTCTTGAATTTGGTGGTAGCTTGATTCGTCCAGAAGCAACTGGTTACGGTTTGGTTTACTATACTGAAGAAATGCTGAAAGCTAACGGTAATAGCTTTGCTGGTAAGAAAGTGGTTATTTCAGGTTCTGGGAACGTTGCTCAATACGCTCTTCAAAAAGCGACTGAACTTGGCGCTACTGTCATCTCTGTATCTGACTCAAACGGTTATGTCATCGATGAAAATGGTATCGACTTCGATCTTTTGGTTGATGTTAAAGAGAAACGTCGTGCTCGTTTGACTGAGTATGCAGCTGAGAAAGCAACTGCAACATATCACGAAGGTTCTGTATGGACTTACGCTGGAAACTATGATATTGCGCTTCCATGTGCTACTCAAAACGAAATCAACGGTGAAGCAGCTAAACGTTTGGTTGCTCAAGGCGTTATCTGTGTATCTGAAGGTGCCAACATGCCGAGCGACCTTGATGCCATCAAAATCTACAAAGAAAATGGTATCTTCTACGGACCTGCCAAAGCTGCCAACGCTGGTGGTGTAGCCGTTTCAGCCCTTGAAATGAGCCAAAACAGTCTTCGCCTCTCATGGACTCGTGAGGAAGTTGATGGACGTCTCAAAGACATCATGACAAACATCTTCAACACAGCTAAAACAACTTCAGAAACATATGGTCTTGATAAAGACTATCTTGCAGGAGCAAACATTGCTGCATTTGAAAATGTAGCAAACGCTATGATTGCCCAAGGTATTGTTTAAGATTCATTTGCTTAATCCTCAATCGCTTCGATTGGGGATTTTTATCTTGAGTTAAACGGTTGGGAAATTCTAATTTAATTAAATTAAATGAAATAAAAACCGAACAAATTGATTGCGGAATTCAAACCAATTTCTAACAATGTTTTATAAAACTCAGTGGACTATTCTAAATTCAATCTATTTTATACTTTTCGAAAATCTCTTCAAACCACGTCAGCGTCGCCTTACCGTAGATAT
>NZ_VMLM01000022.1:69794-72443 GCF_013276695.1 Streptococcus sp. 4155 | reverse complement strand
TTTTCATTGAGTATTACTTACTCGCCAACTTCTTAAACAAAAAGAAAAACCACTACTCCTAAGAATAGCGATTTAATCATGTTTTTAAGCTACTAATGTAGTCGCTCTATTATTTAAGAGTAACTGAAGCTCCAGCTTCTTCCAATTTAGCTTTGATTTCTTCAGCTTCTGCAGTTGCAACGCCTTCTTTAACAAGTGCTGGTGCACCGTCAACAAGTTCTTTAGCTTCTTTAAGACCAAGACCTGTGATTTCACGTACAACTTTGATAACGCCAACTTTTTTGTCGCCTGCAGATGTCAATTCAACGTCGAATGAATCTTTAGCAGCACCAGCGTCAGCAGCACCAGCTGCAGCAACAGCTACAGGAGCAGCTGCAGTTACACCAAATTCTTCTTCGATAGCTTTTACAAGGTCGTTCAATTCAAGGATTGAAGCTTCTTTAATTTCAGCAATAATGTTTTCAATGTTCAATGCCATTGTTATTTCCTCCAAATATGTTTTAAATTTATAATAGATTTTCGTAGCTAGGCTACGCTACGTAGCTTAAGATTAAGCTGCGTCTTCTTTGCTTTCTGCAACCGCTTTGACTGCAAGAGCAACGTTGCGCACTGGCGCTTGAAGTACAGAAAGGAGCATAGAAAGAAGTCCTTCGCGGTTTGGAAGAGTTGCAAGTGCAAGAATCTCTTCTTTAGATGCGACAGCGCCTTCGATTGCACCACCTTTGATTTCAAGTGCTTCAGCGTTTTTAGAAAAGTCGTTCAAGATTTTCGCTGGTGCAATAACATCTTCGTTAGAAAATGCTACTGCAGATGGTCCAACGAATACTGATGCAAGATCTTCAAGACCAGCTTTTTCAGCTGCACGACGCAAGATTGAGTTTTTAATGACTTTATACTCAACTTCGCTTCCACGAAGCTCACGACGAAGAACTGTATCTTGCTCAACTGTCAAACCACGAGCGTCTACAACGACGATAGATGCAGCAGCTTTCATTTTTTCAGCTACTACGTCAACTAGTTCCGCTTTTTTAGCAATAATTGCTTCACTCATTAGTGTGTTCACCTCCGTAATTATTTTGCTTGGGGAATTTTTCCAAAAGAAAAACGCGCCCAAACCTAGACACGAAAGTACAATACGCTTCTTTTTACATGATACGTTTTGTCCTCGGTAGGATATTTATGAGTCGAGCTCCCCTACTGTCTTAGGCAGTTTTTTCAAACCGTATATAAGTATAGCATAGTCAAAAAAAGAATGCAAGATTTTTACAAACTTTTTTTAAAATTTTTCGTGATTTTTCTTCTAAAGTTCTACTGTCAGAACTTGACCTTGCTTAACAACCTGTTCTCCAGCAATATAGACATCATCAACATCACTGGATTTGACAGCATAAACTAGGTGAGAGAGCATATTTTCTTGAGGTTGGAGATGGATTTTGCCTTGTGGTTGAATAACGAGAAAATCTGCCTGCTTGCCGACTTCTAGACTTCCTATCTGATTTTCCATTCCTAGAACCTTAGCCCCTTCGATTGTCAGTGCCTTGAGAGCTGTTTCGATAGGAAATTGGCTGGCATCTCCACTTTTCATCTTCTGAAGAAGGGCTGCAGTCCGTCCCTCCTCAAACATATCAAGATTGTTATTGGAAGCGACCGAGTCAGTCGCAATTCCGACTGCTACTCCTGCTTTTTGGAGCTGGATAATTGGAGCAATTCCTGATGCCAGTTTGAGATTACTGATAGGATTGTGAGCAATAGCCACTTGAGAAGTTGCCAAGCGTTCAATTTCTCGCTCGTTTAATTCGACCCCATGAGCAAAGACAGACGGATGATCTAAGTAACCCAGTTCTTCTAGAAAGGCGAGGGGGCGTTTGCCGTATCGTTTCAGGATAATGCCTGATTCTTCCTTGGTCTCCGCCACATGGATATGGATTGGAATAGCAAGCTCTTTTGCCATTTCCAAACTCGCTTCCAGCAAGTCTCTACTGCAGCTATAGGGAGAATGAGGTGCTACCATAACCTTGAAATTTGGATTTTTATATTTTAAGATTTCGTCTATGATGGATCGAGTTCTGCTTATAGTCTCAGCAGTTGTTTCTGTCTCTGAAGAAAAAAGAGTCGGAGAAAAATAACAACGCATCTTGGAATCTTTCACTGCCTGATAAATCTGCTCAATATTCACACCATTGGGATTATACATATCATTAAAGGTTGTTGTTCCTGACTGGAGTATCTCTGTCAGAGCTTCTTTGACCGCCTTAGTAGTCATGTCGGGAGTAAACTCAGCTTCTGCTGGCCAGATATAGTCATTGAGCCATTCATGGAGATTGCTATCATCCCGAATTCCTCTCAAACCTGTCATAGCAGAATGGGTGTGGCAATTGACCAACCCAGGCATAATCCAAGCTCCCTGATAGTCTATAATCTGCTCAGCTTGCTCTAAAAACGCTGGCTTATCTTGACCGACATAGACGATTTGAGAATCCTTGACTGCTAAGATTCCATCAAGATAAACATGGAAATCTTGATCACAAGTCACGATATTTACATTCTGAAAGACTTTCATTATAGGCTCCTTTTCTAAAAGACAAGTTATACTCTCTTCAAACTACTTCAGATTCACTTTGCCGTAGGTGTGGTTACTGACTTCGTCAG